>JAGVEJ010000159.1 GCA_020058225.1 Candidatus Zixiibacteriota bacterium
ACTGTTGAAAAAGCCTCATTAATGGGAAAGCACATATTCTTAAGCGTCAAAACCCGGAAATTGTCATGCTGGACTCGATCCGGCATCCAGAAAGCAGCCGTATAAGTGCAAGGTAGTTACTGCTTTCTGGATTCCGTGTCAAAGCACGGAATGACAGATCGGGGTATGGCAATGACCTTGAATGAGCACAATTGCTATGACATACACTTTTTCAACAAGCCACTTATGGGAATCGCACAAGCGCAGGGCTTGTTCGCCGCTTTTTAAACATGCCCTATGATATACCTCAAAAGGAATTGACAATCGTATATTTATGGAATATATTAAAACCCTTGCAAAATTATGCTGTGAATAATTTCACAATTGTTATGATGGAGCAAAAACTCGAATTTGTTAAATCACAAAAGCTTAGGAGAATGATATGCCCGAGTATAAAGAATATAAGAATTATATAGCCGGCGGATGGGTGAACTCGCGTTCGGGACAAACCTTTGAAAATCGTAACCCGGCCAACACCGATGAAGTTATCGGCACCTTTCAGAAATCGACGTCCGATGATATCAACGATGCCATTGCCGTCGCCAAAGAAGCATACAAAAAATGGCGTTTGGTTCCCGCCCCGAAGCGGGCTGAGATAATCTATCGAATAGCCATTCGTCTGGCAAAGGATAAAGAACGCTTGTCTCAGGATATGACCCGTGAAATGGGCAAAATCTTGAAAGAAACCAGTGGCGATGTTCAAGAGGCAATCGATATGAGTTTCTACATGGCGGGTGAAGGACGCCGGATGTTCGGCCAGACGACACCATCAGAATTGCCCAACAAATTTATGATGTCGATTCGTCAGCCAATGGGCGTCTGTGGCATGATTACGCCATGGAATTTCCCGATGGCAATTCCTTCATGGAAAATTATGCCGGCGCTTGTATGCGGCAATACGGTAGTTATAAAGCCAGCGACAGATACGCCTCTCTCCGTGTATAATTTTGTAAAAATAATGGAAGAAGAAGGGCTTCCTGGGGGGGTTGTCAATCTGGTAACCGGCTCCGGCCGCGAAGTTGGAGACCCCTTAATGCATCACAAGGATATCTCCGCCATCAGTTTTACCGGTTCCACTGAAGTTGGAAGGAAGGTTTCGGAGGCATGCGCCGCGGATTTTCGTCATTGCCATCTCGAGATGGGCGGAAAGAATTGCATTCTTGTCATGGATGATGCCAATGTTGAACTGGCGGTTGAAGGCGCTCTTTGGGGTGCCTTTGGTACCACCGGTCAGAGATGTACAGCTTCATCGAGATTGATTGTTCATAAAAAAGTCATCAAGGAATTCACCGAAAAGCTGGTCGCTCGTGCTAAGGCTCTAAAAGTTGGAAATGGTTTGGATGAGTCGGTTGAAATGGGCCCTGCTGTTAATGAAAGCCAGATGCAGACTGTGCTGAAATATATGGATATAGGCAAAAATAAAGATGGCGCCAAATTGCTTTGCGGTGGAGGGCGGTTAACCGGTTCCGGATACGATAAAGGTTATTTTACAATGCCGACAATATTTGGCGATGTCACGCCAAATATGACCATTTTCCGTGAAGAGATATTTGGCTCAGTCACAAGCATTACCGAATGCGGTTCACTTGAAGAGGCTATTGAGATAGGTAATAATACACCCTATGGTCTTTCATCATCAATATATACGCAGGATGTAAACAAGGCTTTCGCCGCCATGCGCGATCTTTATACCGGCATATTTTATGTGAATGCACCGACTATCGGCGCTGAAGTGCATCTTCCGTTTGGAGGCACGAAAGAAACCGGTAATGGGCATCGCGAGGCTGGCACGGCCGCTCTGGATTTCTTCTCTGAGTGGAAATCGATTTACATCGATTTTTCGGGCAAAATACAAAAGGCGCAGATTGATGCCTAAAATTGATAAAATGTTGGTTTGATGCTATATGATCAGATGCAAATTCATACATGGGAATGATGGGATAGTCCTAATGCTTTATCTCATCGTTTATATATGGTTATTGTCCTCAATTTAGATTATTTCATCGTTATCTTCGGATGAAGATTGAATAAACAATAACTATCAATGGAGAGATAAAGATGAAGAGAAAAAAAATTATCATAATGGGCGCCGCCGGCCGAGATTTCCATAATTTTAATGTATTATACCGCAATAATAAAGATGTCGAAGTCGTGGCTTTTACAGCAACGCAGATCCCCGAAATAGAAGGGCGCGTGTATCCCTGTGCGCTGGCGGGATCGCTCTACCCCAAGGGAATTCCAATTCATCCCGAAGAGGAATTGCTGGAATTGATTAAGAAGCACAAAATTGATGAAGTGGTATTTTCCTATTCTGATGTTTCCTATGACTATGTAATGGATAAAGCGTCTTATGTTATGGCGACAGGAGCTCGTTTTGCTTTTGAAGGCGGTCTTCCCACCATGATAAAGTCAAAGAAACCGGTGGTAGCCGTTTGTGCTGTTAGAACCGGTTGTGGCAAGTCGCAAACCACCCGCCGCGTGGCAGAAGCATTGCTTGCCATGGGATTCAAGGTAGTTGCTATTCGTCACCCCATGCCGTATGGCGATTTGGCCAAACAGGCCTGCCAGCGATTTGCATCATACAGCGACCTCGATAAACATAAATGCACAATTGAAGAACGCGAAGAATATGAACCGCATATCGACCGGGGCATAATTGTCTATGCCGGCGTTGATTATGAGATGATTGTAAGACAGGCGGAAAAAGAAGCCGATATTATTCTATGGGATGGCGGCAATAATGATATGCCGTTCTATCAGCCGGATATTCATATAACAGTAGTTGACCCGCACAGACCGGGCCATGAAATCAGCTATTATCCCGGACAAAATAATCTTCTGATGGCTGATGTCATTGTTATCAATAAAATTGATACGGCCTCACCTGAGAATATCAACGAGGTGAGGGATAATATTCAGTATTATAATCCCGATGCCATAGTGGTTGATGGCGCTTCGCCCATAGGGGTGGAAGATCCGAGTCTAATTCGCGGCAAAAAAGTTCTGGTCATTGAAGACGGTCCAACCACAACTCATGGCGAGATGAAATACGGCGCCGGCATGATGGCGGCATTGAAATATGGAGCCGGTGAGATTATCGACCCGCGCCCATTCACGGTAGGTACGATGACTCAGACTTTCGAAAAGTATCCCAATATTGGGGCGTTGCTTCCCGCAATGGGATATTTCGGCAAGCAGTTGATTGATATGGAAAAAACCATTGATCGGGTCGAATGTGAATCGGTCATAATTGCTACTCCGATTGATTTAAGAAGAATCATAAAAATTAAAAAACCTTCGGTTCGAGTATTCTATGATCTTCAGGAAATAGGCAAACCGGATTTGGCGGAAATATTGGCCAATACTTTCAATCCGTCGGCCAAGAGCAAGAGCAAAGGCAAAAAGAGATAGTCATATATGACGCACTTGAATGGCAAAACGGCAGTGGTGGCGCTTGGCGGCAATGCCATATCGCAACCCGGAGTCGAGGATACTATCGCCCATCAATTTGCCAATACCAGAAAGTCACTTGATGGTATTGTTGAATTGGCTCGCTCCGGATATAAGCTGGTCATAACGCATGGTAATGGTCCGCAGGTTGGTAATGCCATCCTGCGGATCGAGCTTGCACGCGGCCAGGCCCCGATTCTTCCTCTGGGAATCTGTGTCGCAGATACCGAAGGGGGAATGGGGTATATGATTGAGCAGTCACTGCAGAATCGACTAAAAAAAGAAAAAATCAACCGTCCGGTAGTGACCATCATCACACAGGTTTTGGTTGACCATAATGACCCCCAGATCGCCAACCCATCAAAGTATGTTGGCCAGTTTTACTCTGAAGAGGAAGCTAAGGGCTTTGCCGCAGAGAGAGATTGGGTGGTAAAAAAAGATGCCAACCGCGGCTGGCGGCGGGTGGTGGCATCGCCTCAACCGCTTTCGGTTGTGGAATCGGAAACAATCAAAACTCTGGTTGAAAGTGGCGCTATTGTTATTGCGGCTGGCGGCGGCGGCATACCGGTTTATATCGATGACAAGGGAAACCTTGAGGGTCTCGATGCTGTAATCGACAAGGATTTGGCATCGGCAGTGCTTGGCAAGGATATTGGCTCGGAAATTCTTATTATTTTGACATCAGTGGATAAAGTGGCCATAAACTTCGGCAAGAAGGATGAACGGTTACTGGAAAAAATGACAATTTCGGAAGCCAAAAAGTATTTGAAAGATGGACATTTTCCCGCAGGCTCGATGGGACCCAAGATTCAGGCGGCGGTGCAGTTTATTGAAAATGGCGGGAAAGAAGTAATTATTACTTCCTTCAATAATGCCGGTCGGGCGCTTGAAGGTGTCGCCGGCACGAGGATTTTGCCCGATTGATAATGTACAGAATCTCAGATAATGTGGTTAAGGCTATTTTAAGAAAAGGCCGTATTTATGAGGTGGGCGGCGCTGTTCGCGATAGTCTGCTTAATTTGCCCATTAGGGAACGAGATTATCTTGTCTCGGGCATTCCATACAATGAACTTTCCGTCATATTGAAAAGCTATGGCAAGGTGGACCTTGTTGGCCGTTCGTTTGGCGTCATCAAATTCACCCAATCCCAAGGAGGCAGTAAGTATACATTTGACATTGCCTTGCCCCGGAAAGAATATTCCACAGGAGTGGGACATAAGGATTTTGAGGTTGCCTTTGATCCATTTCTAAATATTGAAGATGATTTAACCCGACGCGATTTCACCATAAATGCCATGGCGCGGCCGCTTGATGGCGGTGAATTGGTGGACCCGCTTGGAGGGGTAATCGACCTTAAGAAAAAAATGATTAGAATGGCGTCTCCCAACTCCTTTCCGGAAGATCCTCTCAGAATGCTGAGAGCTATTCAATTCGCGGCCAGACTGAAGTTCGAAATAGAGGCAGAGACCCTGATGGCAATCGCAAATAATGTCAAACTAATTTCTACCATATCAACCGAACGGATTTCTGAAGAATTGAACAAACTGATGGTTTTAGCTGATACACCATCAATCGGATTCCGCATCATGCAAAAAACCGGACTTATGAAAGAGATTCTTCCTGAACTTGAGGATACGGTAGGAATTGAACAGCCCGGCGGGTATCATGCCCATAATGTTTTCGAGCATACGCTTTATGCAATTGATAATGCTCCCAGATCGTTGCGCATTAGATTGGCGGCTATGTTTCATGATATTACCAAACCTCAGGCCAAAAGACAGACTGAAGATGGAGCAACTTTTTATGGCCATGAAAAGACAGGCGCAAGGCGGGCATCAAAAATCATGAAAAAATTGCGTTATTCAAATGATTTAATAGATGACGTCCATATCCTTGTAGAAAGACACATGTTCACCATTCCCGCTACCGACAAAGGTTTGCGTCGCCTCATTCGCAGGGTTACGCCGGAATTGATTTTTGACCTATTGGAACTAAGAAGGGCTGATATTGTCGCACAGGGGAAGGGTGGAAATTATGATGATATTGATGAATTCGAGGATAGAATCCGCCATGAACTCGAACAACAGCCGCCTTTTCATATCAAAGACCTTGCTCTGAATGGCGATGATGTGATGAATCTTTTCAACATTCCGCAATCGCCACTGGTTGGCGAGGCGCTGAATTATTTACTGGAAAAAGTTCTTGATGAACCGCAGGATAATGTCAGGGAAAAGTTAATTGAATTTGCGAGTTCATATTTGGCAAATAGAAAAAATGAAAACAAAATAAATGATAACCAACTGGAGAAGACTGAATGAAGATACATGAGTATCAAGCCAAGGAAATATTTGCGGCGGCTGGGATTCCTGTGCCGAAAGGGCAGGTGGCTTCCACCGTTGCCGAGGCTGTCAGCATTGCCGAGCAGTTTGGTCGCCCGGTAATGATTAAATCTCAGGTGCATGTTGGCGGGCGCGGAAAAGCCGGCGGAATTCAATATGCGGAAAATGCTGAGGCGGCTCGTGTTTGGTCGCAAAAAATTCTGGGCATGGATATCAAGGGACTCATGGTAAAAAAAGTCCTTGTTACCGAGGCCGCTGAAATTGTGACCGAGTCGTATGTCGGAATCATTATCGACCGCGCTCAAAAAAAGCCGGTCATTATGGTTTCGGCCGCAGGAGGTATTGACATCGAGGAAGTCGCCGCTAAGACGCCGGGAAAAATAATCAAACTGGCCGTTGATCCGGTTACCGGACTAAAAGCATATCAGGCCCGAGAATTGGCCTCGAAACTTTATACCGATATGTCCATGATTCGACAGGCCGCTGACATCATTATGAAATTGTATGATGTCTATTGGAAAGTGGATGCATCACTTGTGGAAATCAATCCTTTGATTACCACGCCTGATGCCAAAGTAGTCGCTCTTGACGCCAAGATCAATATTGATGATAATGGCCTTTATCGCCAAAAAGAAGTGGCGGCTATGCGTGATCTTGATGCCGAAGACTCGGCCGAGATGGAAGCGCGCGAGGGGGATTTGTCGTTTGTAAAATTAAGCGGCAATATCGGTTGCATAGTAAACGGCGCCGGTTTGGCCATGGCAACCATGGATTTGGTGAAGCATTATGGCGGCGACCCGGCCAATTTTCTTGATATAGGCGGTTCTTCCAATCCCCAAAAGGTGCTTACGGCGATGCGTATTATTCTGCGCGACACCAATGTCAGAGCCATTTTGATAAATATCTTTGGCGGAATCACCCGCTGTGATGATGTTGCCAACGGTATTGTCATGGCGTATGAACAACTAATACCCGAAGTGCCGATTGTTGTTCGGCTAACCGGCACCAATGAAGACAAGGCCAAGATTATTCTCAAGAAGATAAATCTGGAATCGGCTGATACTCTTGATAATGTTGTCAAAAAGGCAATTGAACTGGCTGAGAATGATAATAGCGCGGCGGGGAGGATATAATGAGCATTCTTATTAATAAAAAGACGAAAGTCATAGTGCAGGGGATAACCGGGCGCGATGGTTCCTTTCATGCCGAGCAAATGAAAAAGTACGGCACTAATGTCGTCGGCGGCGTTACTCCTGGCAAGGGGGGTACAGAAATCAACGGCATTCCCGTATTCAATAGTGTTGCCGATGCTGTCGCTAAGACAAAGGCAAATACATCCGTGATTTATGTTCCGCCTCCATTTGCGGTCGATGCCATTTATGAAGCAGTCGATGCCGGAATATCGCTTGTGGTTTGTATTACTGAAGGCGTGCCGGCCAATGATATGCTTAAGGTGTATGATTATGTTAAGAAACATGGCGCCAGATTAATAGGTCCAAATTGTCCCGGTCTTATTTCTCCCGGTGAATCCAAAGTCGGCATCATGCCGGGGAATATTGTCAAAAAGGGCCCAGTCGGGGTTATATCACGGTCTGGCACCCTCACCTACGAGGCTATCTGGGCGCTGACCTGCGCCGGAATTGGGCAGAGCACTTGCATTGGAATTGGCGGTGACCAGATTATCGGGACCAACTTTCTTGATGCACTGGCTCTTTTCGAGGCTGATCCGGCCACCAAAGCGGTGGTGATGATTGGCGAGATAGGCGGCACCGATGAGGAACAGGCCGCGGCCTTTGTAAAAACCAAAATGACCAAACCGGTGGTTGGCTTTATCGCCGGAAGAATGGCGCCTCCCGGGAAAAGAATGGGACACGCCGGCGCAATTATTTCCGGTGGTTCCGGAACCGCCAAAGAGAAAATTGAAGCTTTGAATAAAGCCGGTATTCCGGTAGCCGCATCTCCTACGGAAATTCCCGCATTTATTAAAGATAAAATGAAAGCGGCCGAGGCAAAGAAATCGGCCAAGAAGCCAAAAGCAACCATCAAAAAGAATGTTGTCAGGACCAAATCAAAAAAGGCGGATGGAAAAATAAAGAAAACGGCAAAGAAGAAAAAATAATAGAGACTCGCAATAGATTGCCTCTAAGGAGACAGATATGAGTGAAACAGATCCGAAACCGGAAGTTTCGGAAAAAATACCGAAGGAACCAACAGATAGATATAAAGACGGATTGCCCCCGCTCAATATCTTTTTGCACTGGTGCAAGGGATGCAATATATGCATCGCTTTTTGCCCCCAGAAGGTTCTCGAGCCGGATCGCGATGGCAAGCCGATTTTGGCCCGTCCGGAAAAATGTACACAATGCGCAATCTGCTGGCTTCATTGTCCAGATTTCGCTATAACCTCCAACTATAAGTAGGAGGGAGAGCATGAAGAAAGAATTTACAGGAAAAGCCAGATTACTGCAGGGAAATGAAGCCTGCGTTCAGGGTGCGTTATATGCCGGAATCCAATTTTATGCCGGCTATCCCATAACACCATCGACCGAAATAGCGGAGGGATTGTCTCGCATTCTTCCCAAGATGGGCGGTAAGTTTATCCAGATGGAGGATGAAATCGCATCAATGGCGGCTATCATCGGCGCCTCCATTACCGGATGCAAATCGATGACCGCTACTTCCGGTCCAGGCTATTCTTTGATGCAGGAGAATATCGGATATGCCTTTATGACGGAAGTACCATGTGTCATTGTCAATGTTCAGCGCGGGGGGCCTTCAACCGGTCTGCCGACAAAAATCAGCCAGTCTGATACCATGCAGGCCCGCTGGGGTACGCAT
>JAGVEJ010000042.1 GCA_020058225.1 Candidatus Zixiibacteriota bacterium
AATTATCAAAGACGACATGGAGCCTTAAATTACCGGACTCCTTTAGAAAAACTCCAACATGTCGCCGATTTGTTACCGAAACTCTGAAGTAGTACACTGTGGCGGACGGGTTTCGACCTACATTGGTATCCCACCCCGCCGCGGACCGACATCGCTTGATAAAACGAACCCATTGTAAAAGCGGGTAACTAAATACTTTTGAACGAGTTAGGAAAATTGGGTTCGTTTTTTAATTTTTTGTTTTATCCTTTTTCCCGATTTCGATCGGGACAAGTTTGGCGAATGTAATTCATATCCCTTCATATATATGTCTTGGCTCGGGATTACCATCAAGGTTGTAGTGATTTTGTGTGGTGGGGATGTATGAAAGTATCAGGAAAGGGTTCCTGACACCGCGCACAAATGTGGATTCGCCGCGGCGGGGGAACCAGAAAGCCATAACTGTCTTGTCCGTCTTCGGCCGTCAGGCTCCGGCTCTTGACTGACCGGATTCGGCATGGACGAACACTTATGTAGCTACTTCCTTGATGCTGAATCAAGTCCAGCAAGACAATTCCCCAGCTCTATTGCCCTAAAATATGCTTCCTCCTATTAATGGGACTTTTTCAACAAGCTTGAGGGGTATAAAACCCATAATCTGCCATCAACTTTCACAGAGAAGTCTGTAGGGCAACGGTGTTTGAAAAAATATTGTGTAATATTATAGCAATGCTTAGATTGATTCACACGAGAAAATTATGGCGCCAAAATGATAATTATTAAATCATGCTGGAATTTCTTGCGCTATTATGTCGGCGGATTGTACAATCGCGCCGGAGAGCATCATCTATTTCTTCTTGCGGGCGGTCTGGCATTTTCTCTTTTTGTCTGCATCGTACCGTTTGTACTTATAATTTTTGCGATTTTGGGAAATGTCCTTCAGGGAGGGGCGCTTATGGATGAAATAGATGATGCCGTTTCCAGAATTATTCCGTATGAAGATTCCGCGCGATTTGTTAAAGAATTTATCTTCAAGCGGATTGATGAATTCAGCGCTCATAAAAATATCGCCGGGTATATTGGGGCGATAGGATTGTTTTTGGCCGCCAGTAGTCTTTTTAGCAGTATTAGAACAATAATGAATCGGGTTTTTCTCATGGAGAAAGCCGAGAGATATTTTATCGGCAAGCTGAGAGATTTGGGAATGGTGCTCATAGTAATGCTTTTCTTCATGGCGTTGACAGCGGCGCTTCCGGCGCTGGGGATTTTACGCGATATGGCGGCTAAAATGGAAATCCTGAGATTTATTCGCTTTGAAGGATTCCAGTCGATATTAATAACTTCACTTTCAATTGTGATAATCTTCTGTCTTTTCTTTATGCTTTATTTATTGATCCCGCGCGCCCGCCTCGGGGTAAAGGTCATTGCTTTGAGCGCCTTATGGGCGACAGTGTTTTGGGAATTGGCCAAATGGGGGTTTGGGTATTATGTGATGCATCTGGCGTCGCTTAAGCAGATATATGGGGCGTATGTTCTGTTGATTGTGGCGGCGTTTTGGATTTATTATTCGGCGATAGTGTTTATTTTGGCCGCGGAGATAGGGCAGTTGTACCGTGAGCGGCGAGCGGGTGTTATGGCAGATGACATTAAATAATATGGGGATAGTTCACCGCTCGGCAAGGCCTCGCTAAGGAACTGGCACAACGAAAAATGGATTCCCTCTTGCGGGAGTGTTGAAAAACCCGATTGTGTCGTACAGGTGCATGGCAGATGTCCACATCTGCCAATGTGCGGCAACAACTTAGGGGCAGATGAGGATTCGCCTGCGGCGAACCGCCCACATTCAGGGGGTTTTTCAACAAGCCCTTGCGCGGGAATGACAGGTAAGCCTAAGGCTTATAAATCAGGGTACGACGATGAACATGGATGATGCACCAGAAAAGACAGACGGGCAGATGTGGACATCTGCCGCGCACAAAACCTCAGTTTCGACCTACAACTGGGCGCATGCCATGCGCCCCTACCATTTGAAAAAGCAATCAAAACGATTCGGGCAAGATCGGGTTTTATGACGGACATTTCCGAAAATATTTATTAGAATAGCATAGGGGGATTTTCGAAAATCACCTTAATAGTACCATTTTTCTTATGGCGGATGCCTCGCCAACTGTCAACCTATAGAAATATATTCCTGATGGCATTTGATTGTTGTCGGAATTGACGCCATCCCATGCTACCTCGTGCGACCCGGCTTTTAAAGCCTGATTGACTAATGTGGTAATATTTTGACCAATCAAATTGAAAATTTCCAATTTGACAAAAGTGCTGGTTTCAATTGAAAAAATAATATTGGTTGATGGATTAAAAGGATTGGGAGAATTTTGGTATAAATGGATTTTTTCAGGTAATACCAATGGGCGGCTGTCATTGATATCCAATACCCCATCCCATCCGGCAATGCGAGCCATCATCCACCAGAAGGCCTTTCCCTTTTGGTAGCAATTAAAGCAATGAGAATGGGCGCAATCTCCGCAATTGGGGCAATCATGGGCGCTACACCAATTACTGCACCATTGGCAGGCATCGCTTTCGTCAGGGTAATAATTTCCGTCGGGGTCGTAACTTTCGACATCAGCAAAATCAAACAGAATCTTGTTATTGGCATTGCAGTAATTGCGGATTTGATTATTGCTCGCATATAAAGTTCCCGTCAGGCCTGTTCCGTCCAGATGGCCGGTCATATATATGAATTTCACATTGGGATAATCCTGTTCCAAATCGTTCATGGTATTTAGATAGATATTGATTCCTTCTTCCGTGTTGTCGGAACATCCTCCGCACCATGACCAGATGACCATATTTAAATCAGGGTCTCCGTTCAAGGCATTGCGGGTAATCGGAACCCAAGTGGTATCGCCGGTATGCCCCAGATCATCGCCTGATTCTTCCAAATCCAAAGATGAGGTTCCATTGTTGTAGGCATAGAGGGCACTTTCCGCATATAGCATGCTCATGCCGGTGACAATTTGGCTGCCGTGTGAGGTATGTATGCCCATAGAAAATATTATAGCTGGTTTTGGCCAATTCTATATATGAAGATGGAATATCGTTGAATTCCATGGCGGCATTATGGTCGGCAATAATAGCTTCAGCGCAAGCATTGTCGGTTATCATGGAAATAATGAAAATGGTAAGAAAGCCTATTATAATCATTCGCGGTTTTAGCATGGCGCCTCCTGTTTAGGGTTTCTGTCTAATAAAATCGGATAAAATAGTTTGAAACTTGAATTAATGTATAAATAAACCCCGTTCGGTTGTACGAACGGGGTTTTCTGGAAGGGACACGCGAAAAAGGCAATTGAATCTTTTCACCATCCCTGGCAATTCGCTCTAAGCCAACTATCGCCGGGCTTTCGCTTTTCCTTTTGCCGTTGCCTTTTTGACCGGCCCTTTAACCAGCTTAAGAGCGCTGATTTTGCCTCTCACTGACGCCAGCGAGCGCCTTAGTTCCTTGGCAATTTTGGAGGCCGGTTTGCTCTTGTATCCCTCGCGCAGTTTCTTTATTTCATCTGCCAGCCAGGGTTTACCCATCGGTTTTCTTGCTTTCGTTTTCAGTTTCGCTTTTTTCATCGCCATTCGCGACTCCTTTCAAGTTACTTCGGTTATAAGTTAACGTTTATTCTCGATTTCAGCGCATCCATGTACTGTCCAATAGCATTCTTATTGTTGCACTATCATTATTTAGTAAATCATAATCAACTTTCGATACCAAGAATAAAGATGTTAAAATATGTCTGCAAGAAAAATATTTATTTTTTGCAAAAAAAATGAAGAAAAAGAAGAGAATGTTTTTCCGGTTGGTTTAAATGAAATGGGATTTGCTATTGAGAAATGAATTGTACTATTGGCAAAATTCCTTCGAAAGATACTGACCAGTGTATGACTTTGTATGCTGGGCGACTTCCTCAGGCGTTCCCGTGGCGATAATCTCTCCCCCATCTTCGCCGCCCTCGGGGCCGATATCAATGATATGGTCGGCGGTTTTAATGACATCGAGGTTATGTTCAATAACCAGCACAGAGTTGCCCCGATCAACCAACTCGTTAAGGACGCCAAGGAGCATGCGGATATCCTCGAAATGCAATCCGGTCGTCGGTTCATCAAGTATATAAAGAGTAGAGCCGGTGGCAGTTTTGGATAGTTCAGCTGAAAGCTTTACTCTTTGTGCCTCTCCGCCGGATAGAGTGGTGGCCGGCTGACCGAGATGGACATATCCCAGCCCGACATTTTTCAGGGTAACCAGCTTCCGCTTGATTCCGGGAATATTTTCAAAAAATGCCAGAGCCGAGTCAACCGTCATATCCAATGTATCGGCGATTGATTTGCCCTTATATGCTACTTCCAGGGTTTCGCGATTGAATCTTTTGCCCTTACAGACTTCACATGGGACATAGACATCGGGTAAAAAGTGCATCTCGATTTTGATTATGCCATCCCCCTGACATGCTTCACACCGACCGCCTTTGACATTAAATGAGAATCTTCCGGGATAATATCCCCGCACTCTGGCTTCGGGTAATTTGGCATATAAGTCGCGGATATAAGTGAACAACCCGGTATAGGTGGCTGGATTGGAGCGAGGCGTCCGGCCAATTGGAGATTGGTCGATATCTACAACCTTGTCGATATATTCTAAACCTTCGATAGAATCATATTCAAGGGGAGCTGTGCGAGCGCCATAGAATTTTCGCGCCAGAATTCTATAAAGAGTTTCATTAATCAGCGATGATTTGCCGGAACCAGAAACGCCGGTAACAACCGTGAAGACTCCGATTGGGATGTTGATATTGATCTTTTTGAGATTGTTTCCTCTGGCGCCCTTAAGCAAGATATGTTTTCCGTTTGGTTGGCGGCGCATTTTGGGGGTGGGTATTTGCTTTCTTCCCGATAGATAATCTCCGGTTAATGAATCCCGGCATTTTTTAATTTGATTCGGAGTTCCGGAACAAACGATTTTTCCGCCGCTATTTCCGGCCCCCGGGCCAAGGTCTATAACATAATCGGATGATTCGATAGTTTCCCTGTCATGTTCCACAACAATGACGGTATTTCCCAAATCGCGTAGATCGGTTAAAGTATTAAGAAGTTTTCTATTATCGCGTTGATGAAGGCCAATGGATGGCTCATCAAGGATGTACATAACTCCGACAAGTCGTGAACCGATCTGTGTGGCCAATCTGATTCTTTGGGATTCTCCGCCGGACAATGAAGCTGTGGCACGATTGAGAGTCAGGTAATTCAACCCGACATTATCCATAAAGGATAACCGTTCCTTGATTTCCTTGAGAATCTGCCGAGCTATCAATTCCTGTCTTTTGGTTAATTTAATATTTTCGAAGAATTTTCGAGCCTCCCTGACCGACATTGCGGTGATCGAATCAATCGTTTCTCGATTTAAGATTACCGATAAGGCTTCCGGTTTCAGGCGAGAACCTTTGCAATCCGGGCAGAGGGAAATTGACATAAACTGCTCCACCCACTCTCTAATTCCGGCAGATTGCGTTTGGCGATAGCGGCGATTTAGATGGGGAATTACACCTTCATAGGAACCGCTATATTGGCCGGTACGCTGTCCATTGGAAAATTCATAGTCGAATTTGATTTGCTCCCTTCCGGAACCATATAAAATAATATTCTGTATCTTTGAGGATAAATCTTTAAATGGGGTAGATAATTTGAAGTTATAGTGCTGGGCTACCCCTTTAAGCATGTGGCGGTACCATGGCGATGGTTCTATACCCCAAGGGCGAATGGCGCCGGAATTAATCGAAAGTGAATTATCGGGGATTACCAGCTCAGGGTCGATTTCCATCTTTTGTCCCAAACCGGAGCATGTTGGGCAGGCCCCAAAGGGGGAATTGAACGAAAAAATCCGCGGAGTGAGTTCTTCATAGCTTATTCCACACTGCACACAGGCTGATTGCTCGGAATAGAGCATATCTTTGCCGCTGATATTTATAAGCACTATGCCGCCTCCGGCTTTCAAAGCGGTTTCGACCGAATCGGCCAATCTTTTTGAGGCAGTTTTTTTGACGATTAGACGGTCAACAATTACTTCTATGGTATGCTTGACCGTTTTGGCGAGTTTGATATCTTTATCCGCATCGACCATCTCGCCGTCAATACGAAAACGGACATACCCTTCCCTCTGGGCGGCATCGATTATGTCTTTATGTTCTCCTTTGCGCCCCTGCATTAATGGCGCCATCACCATTAGACGGGAACCTTCTTCAAATGATAAAACCGAATCGACGATTTGCTCCACGGTTTGGCGGGTAATCGGACGGCCGCATTTAACACAGTGTTGGGCGCCAATGCGGGCAAAAAGAAGCCTTAGATAATCATATATTTCGGTAGCTGTGCCGACTGTTGAGCGAGGATTCTTGGCGGCGCCTTTTTGTTCGATAGAGATGGCAGGCGATAAACCTTCGATAAAATCGACGTCAGGTTTTTCCATAAGCCCCAGAAATTGACGGGCGTAGGCTGAAAGCGATTCGACATATCGCCTTTGTCCCTCGGCGTAGATAGTATCAAAGGCAAGCGAGGATTTCCCTGAGCCGGAGAGGCCGGTAATCACCACCAATTTATTACGCGGGATTTTGACATCGATGTTTTTTAGGTTATGTTCCCGCGCTCCCTTGATAAAAATATATTCTGTTTCGGTCATAATTCCTCAAAAAATGGCAACCAATAATATACCGCTTTTGCATTCATATCGTGAGACCTTTTTCGGGAATTTATATATATTGATTTATGACTGTTGTGAATCACTTTTTATGAGAAAAATAAGCCGAAATGAAAAGCCCTCGTGGGTCCCGATACTTTTGCCATCCACCGCCGGACAAACGGATTAATATTATTAATTGAAGTTTTTGCTTTTTATCAAATCATTATTAATATTGTATATGGATTATTGGAGGAATCATGTCTGAAGAAATAAATTATGCCAATCGACTTTTTGAAGCCCTAATCACTTTTGGTGTTTCGGTTCTAATTGGGCTTACAATACAGTTTTTTGTCAATACCAAACTTACCAGAATCGCCAGAAAAACTCCGTGGAAAGGGGATGAAGTCATTGTTGCCGGATTGAAAGGACGAATTGTCCTTTGGGCGATAATTATCGGCCTCTATTCGGCTTTACCGATGTTGGAGCTTCCGCCACATTATAATCTTATCATTCAGAAGGCATTGCTGGTATTGGTGATTCTCTCAATCACATTGGCCGTGTCGTCAATGCTGAGCGGTTTTATCAAAGTCTATGCCGGCGAGGTAAAAGGGGAGATTTTTTCGACCTCAATTTTTTCCATTTTTTCTCGCATTGTCGTGATGTCGATAGGAATAATGATCATACTTCAATCGTTGGACATATCTATTACTCCAATACTCACTGCTTTGGGGGTAGGCGGTTTAGCCGTTGCTTTGGCGCTTCAGGATACATTGGGGAATCTCTTTGCGGGGCTCAATATCCTCTTTTCGGGCAAAGTAAAAGTGGGCGATTATATTAAACTGCAATCGGGCGAAGAAGGATATGTGGTTGATATCACTTGGCGCAATACCAGTATCAAACAATTGGCGGATAATTATATTATCATCCCGAATTTGCGTTTGGCGCAGTCGATAACAACCAATTTTCATTTACCGGATACGGGATTTTCTGTAATGGTGTCTCTTGGCGTATCATATAACAGCGATTTGGAGAAAGTGGAGTGCGTGACGCTTGAAGTTGCTCGCCAGATTCTCAAAGAGGTCGAGGGCGGCGATCCGAATAAAGAACCATCACTCCGGTTTCACACTTTTGGCGATTCCAGCATAAATATGAATGTTTCTTTAAGCGTTAAGGAGTATTCGAAGCAGTATATCGTGAAACATCAATTTATGAAGCGGCTCCATAAGCGATTTCATGAAGAAGGGATAGTGATACCGTATCCGGTGCGGACGATTGAATTTGCTGATGGGGCGAGGGAGTTGTTTAGAAAAGATAAATGAAATTATAGATTAATTCATTTATATTCAGCAATGAATAAATTAATTCATCTGTTACGATTGGGGATATCATACGAAATAATGCATGATATCATACTGAGCTATCCCCCTTTTCAATATACAATAGAGCCGACAAATGCCTGCAATCTTGCCTGCACTTTTTGCCCGCAGAGTAATCCTGCGCATGTATCGATAAGGCCAAAAGGGTATCTTAAGCCGGGAAATTTTCTTCAATTTTTGAATAAGGTTAAAGAAGTACAACCGGGTAACCGCAATCTTAATTTGACTCTTGATGGCGAGCCATTTGTTAATCCTCATTTTCTCGAACTGGTTAAAATAGCAATTGAAAACAAATTTTTTCCCATTTTTGGCACCAATGGAGTATTGTTGAACAAGGAAAAGGCCAACGAACTTATTGCAATAGGGCCGTTTCGGGCATCAATTGATTTTGCATCGGACGAGATTATATTCGAGACAATTCGAGGCAAGAAGGGGGACTTCGGCGTTGTTCGAGAAAATCTGCTGAACCTAATGATATTGGCCAAATCAAATTCCAATATTCATATTGATATTCATGATATAACATCATTCTCCGGGGCCGACCCTGCTCTTTCGCTGGCGAGAATGCGCCAGCTTTTTCCGCAAAAACTTCCATCGCGCATAAGATTTTATTCGCGGAAATTTCACAATTTTTGCGGGCATTTGAATTATGAACGATCAAAATTCAAATATCGGTTGTGTCCTTATCCTTGGACCCAGATGGCGGTTACATATTCAGGCGATTGTGTCGCCTGTTGCCGCGATACTGCCGCCCGTTCTGTGTTTGGCAATGTTTTTCAATCCTCTTTGATGACTATATGGAATAATGAAGCATATCAGCAATTCCGTCAAAATCTTCTCTTGCAATGTCCGGATTTAAATGCCGCCTGCAAAGAATGTGATTTGCCGCGTAGCGGTCATGAATCTCGTTGGAATCCAATTTATGTCGCCCATTCATTATTGGGACGATGAGTCTGGCGATAGCCTTCAAACGAACCCATTGGGGAAGTGATTATTCATAAATGAGTTATGCGGAATTGGGTTTGTTTTTCTAATTTCTTGTTTTGTCCTTTTTGGTAGAAGGAATTCATATCCCTTCATATATATGTCTGGGGTCGGGATTACCATTAAGGTTGTAGTGATTTTGTGCGTTGGGGGGGAATGCATGAAAGTGTCAGGAAATCCGTCGGGAAAGGGTTCCCGACGGCGCATAATGGGACTTTTTCAACAGACCCTAAGGATAGAATATTTTTTGTCGAACAAATGACTGTGGTAAAAATGCCTCAAAGATATTATTGGAATCTTCGTATCTATAACTGAAGCAATTTGAGGGAAAAATTATTTAAGAAAGCATAAGTTGATTTAAAAAACCGAAAAAATATTATATTTGCAACGAATTGCATAATAATGCCACAAAAATGCTCATAATTTGAACAACTATACATCATGAATAAAGAAACTTATTGTAATTCAAGGGATTATGTTACGGCACACTAATTGCTATTTTTTAATTGTTATTAATTTTAAACATGGAGAATTTCATGCCTAAGATTTTCATACGGTTACTTCTTGCATGTTTAGCTGTGGTTATTCCGGCTCAGCTATTTGCGACACCGCTAATAGTTGAGAATATTTTTCACCACCGGACATTTCCGGTAGATAACCATAATTACAGGTATATTTCATACTTGGATTTTTATGATGTTGCCGGAACCCAAACCACCAATGGCGTCTGGATCGCGGATCCAAATGGTCCTTTTGGCGGAATATATCCCGATCAGCTTAGTTGGGGTCATACTCTTCCGGCAAATTTGAATGTTCCTCCAGATGAGATTCTTATGGCCACGCTCTGGATTGACGCTTCTTTTGTTGATGAGAATGATAATCTTGTCGAAATTGAAGGCATCTGGAGTTGGGACCCTCTGAATCAATTTTGGAATGATAATTCGATTTATGATTTGAGCAATGTGGATGTTCCAGATTTTTGGAACAATAGCCCGCTTGGCATCACTGTCTTTGCGGGAGAACGCAAGCTCAAAATCGATCATGCCGCTTTGGCGATGGATTATAGATCCGCAACCATTCCGGAACCAGCGACCTTTGCCCTTTTTGGATTGGGCATGGCAGGTATCGGATTGGTTAGACGCAGGAAGTAAACTAAATAAGCTCCGTGGAACCGTCCGGCAGATGCCGGACGGTTTTTTTATTGTGGAAAGTTTGATTCCCGGATCGACTCTATAAGAGAAACCGACCCGGGACTATTTACAATTTTATTTCCTCAATTCCTCAGCGGTAATCCGCAATGGTTAACCCAAGTACTGCAGTCGCAAGGTGGGAGGCCGCCTTTGTATAGATAATTGATAAGGTATGTTACGTCCTGAATATTGACGCTACAGTTGCAATTGGCATCTCCACTGCATATTTGATATGGCTTGGGCGCCATTCCAGATTTGTAAAGGAAATTGATTAGGTAAGTTATATCCTGTATATTATGCACGCCGCTACCATTGGCGTCGCCGGGTTTGCAGTCGCAAACGAAGGCTGTGAAATTCTGCCAGAATCCGGAATTCAGCTTGAAATTGGTCGAGGTTCCCGGTCCGATAGCAGTCTGACTGACAGTCCCCTGCAATCCGAAATTTGTCGAGCTGCCATTCGTTCCGCCGGAAGATATCACCTGCCACTCAATTTTCTCGCCAGCCTTGGATTCGTCCGAAGTCGCTGCCGGGGTTTGTGGAGGAGCCTCAGTTTTTATTGGGGCAGACTCCATAGTGGTCGCCGGTCGCTTGTCCGATTTTTGCGATGACTTTGATATATCTCCGGCGAATGAAAGAACGGCAAATAGCAGCAGGCCCGCCAATAATACATAGAGTACTTTTTTTGTCATATTATTTCCTTGTAAAGAGCAAAGTTCACAAAAATAGCCTGCATTAAACATTTCAATTCCCTATAATCAGCCATTTGGCGCCATTGGAGACAATGGTTACCCATAGCATCGAACCAACATTATATAATACAGATCCGTCGATTAGCTCCGCCCCGTTAGCGTTGACTTCCACAATTGTCCCTGCGCCTCCGGTATTCTTTATAGTATAAATCCTACCCGTTAATGTCGCGACTGGCGGCAAAGTAACAACCAGAGACGGGGGCGCTACGGCTAGTGGGTGGCCTTCTATAACGCAGTGTGAGGATGTTGCGGTGAAACTCACTTCGCTATAATAATAACCTACTGCAAATGAACCGTTATCATGCAGCGTTGAATGCGGCGCATTGGTCATAATTCCCGTGTTGCCGGCGGCATGTATGATAAATTGGTTATTGTTGGTTGACGCCCAAACGCCCGCGGAATTATCATTCCAGACAAATGATCCCAAGTGAAGGGCCTGCGCGCTTTGCCCCGCGGCCAGCGAAAAGCGTCCATTGGCTCTATTATCATAACCGCCCGGGATTGCCGCGCAATGACCTCCGGCCTGATTAGACTTTCCACCGCCAATGCCGCTAAACGTTCCAGTAGTTGTATTATGGGCGCCACCCAGGATAGCGCCGCCGCTATCGGATACGACGTTGCTGTCACCTCCAGCGATCGTTCCCCATGGACCATAAGTGATGACTTGGTTTTGGTGACCGCCGCCAATAGTCCCGCTTTCGGCAGCTACATAGTTGCTGTCGCCGCCGCTAATGGTCGATTTTCTACCCGTTGCCTGATTTGCATATCCTCCGCCAATGATGGAATAATACCCCTGCGCCAAATTCCGCAGGCCGCCGCCAACAAAGGCATATGGTGACTCTGCAGGATCAGCTCCCGAAAGTCCGGCTTGATTGTAAAGGCCGCCCGCGATGGCACAGCCGGCATCATAAGCCATATTGAATTCACCGCCCCCAATAGAAGTCCCTACGGCATGGGCTTCATTAGAGTAGCCACCGGCGATTGTGGCAAGGCGAGCTTCGTCTCCAGCAGGAAGGCTATTTCCAATGATGTTGGAGTGACCGCCTCCTATCGTTGTGAAATGACCTATGGCTTGGTTGTAATACCCACCGCCGATAGTTGCCGACTGGTAGTTCTGGCCACTTCTTCCCGTAGTACTGCCAAGGCCAAGATTAACATGAGTATTCCTGGCGGTTCCATACATTCTGCCGGCGGTAAAGTTGTCATATCTGGCGATACCCCAGGCGCCATGGGTTTCCAAAACTTCCGTTGTGCCGACAGGCGGCTCTTTATCCCAATCATCGTCAGAGGCGATAGCGCTAATATCCTTCCATTCGGCTGTACCGGTGGCATCGATTGAAGTCAAAACCCGATTCGCCGCGGCATTGCCGCCGCGTATTCTAATTTTGTCAACAATATCGAGAGTTACTGAAGGATTATTGACTCCAATACCGACTCCGCCATTGGCATGAATGAGAAATTGATTGGAGGCTGTGGAGGCGAAGGCGCCCGCCGAATAATCATTCCAAACGAAACTTCCGGCGTTGGTGGCCGAAGCATATTGTCCTGAAGCAAATGAATAATCTCCGGAAGCGGTGTTATGCTCTCCTCCCACAATCATGCTACCACGGCCACTGGCAGTATTGAATTTACCGCCGGCAACCATACTTCCGACTCCAAAAGCATTATTCTGTAATCCGCCCCCAACGTAACTTACATATTCCTTAGCATAATTCGAAGATCCGCCGCAAACTGCGGCATAGGATACCCTTCACGTAGAGCCGAAGCCCGCTTTATTCCACCCCCCGCCCAAAATGGCCGCGCCATATCCGAGAGTTTGGTTATTATGCCCACCACCGACAAAACTTCTCTCGCCATATTTATAAGTGGTTGTTTTATAGCCAGCGGTATTATAGAATCCGCAAGCCACGCCGGAATGGCTGCCCCAAGCTAGATTGTTTTCGCCGCCTCCTACCCATTCATATGAATGGTGCTCCTCACCGGATGTAGCAGCAGGATATTCTCCGCGGAACGCATCATCTCCACTGCAAGTATCGGCGTCTGGAAGGGAATCGCCGGCCACATTGTTCTTCCCCCCTGAAATGGCGCTAAAGTCGCCTATGGCCAAATTACCATATCCACCAGCGATATTACTATAATCGCCAAGGACAGTATTGCTATCTCCAGCGACAAAAGTAAAAAGCCCCGAATCGACATTTAGCGGTCCCGGGTGAAAATTGGTTACCGTCCCTGCATGAAAGGCATAGGGGGCCGATGTTAATCGAGTGCGGGGGGTTATCTCCGGATCGCCGCCGACTTTTATGCCAACAAAACCCATCGAATCCCTTAATATACTTGTCAAAATGGGCCCTTTGGCCTGTGACCCGAGAACCGCAGTAAACAATCCATTTGTTGTCGTAATTGACGGATGCGTTTCGGTCCAAAACGGAGTTCCCCCAACTGAATCCGTGTAAAGTGAAAATACAATCGATACTGTCGTGTCCAGCGGATCGCCGCTGGAACTGAGCAGATTCCCCTGATAATTAATGAGTTGCGGCACACCCGCCATAAGGGTTGCGGTTAAGGCCAGCACGGCAATAATGCCTGCCGTTAACAAGATGCGTTTCATCCCGTTCCTCCTAAGGTTTAATTGATTCCTCCAATGCCTGAAATTTCTTGTAGATTAGGCGGCCATGACTACAGGTCATAACCAAAATCCATGAAATCGCAGGTTGTCTGTTTTGCTGAAGCTGCCCGGTGCTCGTGAAACTTTTTGGTCCCCATTTACGGGCAATCTTCATTAGGACCATTAAAATGAAATCTCTTATGATTTAAGTAATTTCGTGATGTCCTTACTATCGATTAGGCAGGATTGCCCTTACCATAGTTTAATACCCAAAAAGTTACCCAGTAAATATAACCTATGGTTAATACTCCATTTTGTCAAGGAAAAGTTTTGAAAAATATTGTGTAATATTATAGCAATGTTTAGGGCTTGCTGAAAAACCTTCATTAATAGGAGAGAGCATATTTTTGGGCGCCAAGACTCGGAAAGTGTCATGCCCCGCGCCGTAGGGAGTCTCTCCCTACGGAATTCCGTCAGGAAGGGATTCCTGACGGCGCATTTGTAAGGTTTTTCAACAGGCCCTACAAGTTAGTTACTGCCTTCTGGATCCCGTGTCAAAGCACGGGAAGACAGGTCGGGGAGCTGGGATGAACATGAACGATACACTCTACCATAACATACACTTTTTCAACAGGCCCCAAGGCACGGGAAGATAGGTCGGGGGTACGGCGATGAACTTGAAAGATGCACCAGCCTGATCCCTGCGCTCGCGCCATTCCCGTAAGTGGCAGGAGCACCCGCCGCAGTGTAATTCTTCACAGTTTCGGCAACAATATTTTATAATGTTGGCAACCAGGAAAGGATGCTGTTACCGATGCAGAAGAGTATAAAGCAGATTCTGACCAGTCCGCTTCGTGTAATTTTCGCGCGCCGTCGGGAACCCTTTCCCGACGGAATTCCGGCAGGAAAGGATTCCTGCCGGCGCAATTTTGGTTTTCAACATTCCCCTGTCGGAAGTTCCTGCGAAAATTGATTTGATTGAAACTACAGAAAATTTTATGCCGCAAGGATTGCCATGGCGATGGAATTAAATATATTATTGACGCTATCCACTTCAAAGCCGCAAGCAATTGGGGCTTTTCCTCCAAAAATTACGGAACCTCCGGCGACGTTTGCATACATAACCATCGCCTTGTATATCCCATGCGCCGTTTCCATCGATGGTCCCATAAATATATCGGGGTCGCCTGCCACGGGTGAGCTCTTGATTCCTTTTTGTTGAGCAATTTCAATATTAATAGCGCAATCAAAGGAAAGCGGGCCGTCAATGATAATATCTTTAATTTGCCCTCTCTCGCCCATTTTGGCGATGGCGGCTTCCTCCATTGTGACTGGTACAGCTGGGTAAATCGCCTCCACCGCGGCCAATAAGGCAACCTTTGGTCTGGGAATGCCCAGTCTTCTTGCATAACCTGCGGAGTTTTCGATTATGGCCACTTTTTGAGCGACATCGGGCGATTGGATAACGGCCGCATCCGTGATAAACATTAATTTATGATATCGAGACGTTTGTACAGCGGCAATATGTGTGGCTATATTCCCCTCAGAAATAAATCCAGATTCCTTTTTGCTTATATAATTTGCCAATTCTCTGACCGGAATGCCGCCATTGAAAAGCAAATTAGCCTTTCCATCGATAACCAATCTTATCGATTCCGTAATTGGATTGGACGAATCAATAACCTCATAATTATTTAAATCAATACCGGCTTTGATAGCGATTGATTTAACGCTATTACGATCGCCAATAAATATCGGGATAATATATGCATCGTCATAGGCTTTCCTGATGGCCATAAAATGCTCTATATGTGAAGGCATCAAAACTGCCATCTGGGATTTTCCGCCGGATTTCAACTTATCCCTGACAGCGCTATGAATATCTGCAAATGATTTCATTGTACATCTCCCATTCCTGATGTCTTATAATATTCTGCTATCAGGCAAGCCAGCGATACTGAAGCTTTTTTATTTTTTATGGTGTCGGTTCTCGATACCAGACTCACTGGGATTCTGGCGCCGACAATAACACCTGCAAAAACCGCATCAGCGAAATTAATTAACGCCTTGGCGACAATGTTACATTCTTCAATAGTATGCATCAAGTAAATATCGGCATCGCCAACCACCGGTCCGGAAAGATTTTTGATCGTCGCAATTTCTTTTGATGTTGCGGCGTCTAAAGTCAGAGGCCCCTGTACTTCCATATCATTCATACCCATGTTTTTTATCAGAGGAATCAATTTGCGACATTCAATAGATGTCTTATCCCATTCATAGTCGCCATCAACTGTCCCCGAAATGGCTACCTTCACCGGATTCAACCTTAACGCCCGACAGACAAGCATGGCATTTTCGAGAATTTGCAATTTTTGTTCCATATCAGGCTTCACAACCATACCGCCATCGGTCATGGCCAGCAACTTATGATACCCCGGAATATCAAGAACCGCCACATGCGAAAGGGTATTCTTGGTACGCAAACCAAACTCTTTGGAAAGGATAGTCTTGAGAAGAGCCGAAGTAGAAACAAACCCTTTCATAATGACATCGGCTTTCCCCTCGGCCGCCATTTTGACCGCGCCCATGGTCGCCTTTTTAATATCGGTTTCATTAATGATATCAAGACCTGTTATGTCTATTATTCCTTCAAGCGCCATTTTTTCAATCAGCCCTTTATCTCCAAAAAGGGTAGCGTCGAGAATTCCATCGCCTTTGGCTGACGCTAATGCTCCAATAACATCAACATCCTGCGCCGCCGCTACCGCTACCATTTTTGTTTTGCCGGATAACGATAGCCTTCCCGCCGCGGAAATAATTTGATCCGATGATATTATTGGTTCTTTTATATTATTCATCGTGCCTGCCTTTGATTTGTCCTCAGTAGGGGAGCGCGGCGTGCGCCCTAAAATATCTTTACCAAAATTTTGTTTTTTCCCTCAATATTCCTTTGGCTTTTCCTCATTTTTCAACACCCGTACCGCCGCCGCCGCCAAAGCCTCCATTTCAAATTCTCCCGGCATAATAATCATTTCACCAAGAAAAGAAATGTACTGCCTTAATATATCAACCAATTTTTGTGATTTGGCCATTCCGCCGGTTAAAATTATGGCATCATATTTCCCTTTTAATACTGTGGCGCAGGCGCCGATCTCTTTAGCGATTTGATATATCATGGCGCCATAATAAAGTTCAGCTTTTTTGTCGCCGGCATTTATCATTTTCTCCACTTCCCGTAAATCTGCCTGACCGATATAAGCCATCAGTCCTGATTTTTTGGAAAGTTTATCTACAAGCTCCTTCTCAGTGTACTTACCGGAAAAGGCGAGCTTCACCAATCCGCCAATCGGCAACGCTCCCGCCCTATCAGGGGAATATGGTCCCATTCCCAACAAGGCATCATTCACATCAATAATTTTTCCACACTGCACGGCCGCAATTGATATGCCGCCTCCCATGTGCACCGCTATAAAATTGCATTGCTCGAGTTTTTTACCCCGATGTTCAGCCTCGCGACGACACATCTCTTTGATATTAAGCGTATGCGCCCGGCACTTTCTCTCAATCTCCGGAATCCCTGATACTCGAGCATAATCGATAAAATTATCAACTGTTACCGGGTCTGAAATTATCGCCGGGACGCCATATTTTTCCCCAAGGTGATGCGCAATGATGGCCCCAAGATTAGAGGCATGATTGGAATATTTCATTGCTTTGAGATCCGTCAGCATTTTTTCATTAATCCAATACGATCCGCCCTCAAGCGGCCTTAATGGCGCTCCGCGTCCGGCCACCGCGACAACTTTCTTTTTATTTATATCTTGAGCATTCAACCATTCCTCAATTCCGGTCATACGCAATTCCAATTGCTCCGCAACGTTATCAAATTTCGCCAACTGCTCGGATGAATGCGTTATATTCTCTTCGGCTATTTTTTCTTTCCCGCAAAAAAGCGCCATTTTGGTCGAGGTTGACCCTGGATTTATGACTATAATCACTTTCTCCATAATCCAATCCTCTTATTCGGCCGCCTTGGCCGCAAGTTCGCGCCCCTTGGCGAAGGCCTTCAGATTTATATCCACAAATTTCGCCTTTACTTTCTGGCGCATGACCTTTTCCCATAGAGTATTGTTAAACTCAAGCCGGGTCGAGATGACACCCAGAAGAAGAGTATTTACCAATCTTGAATCCCCCAACTCGCGGGCAATTTTATCGGCTTCAATCGCTATAACATTTTTGACCTTCTTGCGTAAATCGGCAATAGGATCATCCGGATAATGAAATTTTCCCCCTGCGGTTATCGGAGGTACTAATCTTGTCGTCGATACGGCTATTAGTCCGTCTTTCTTAAGCCAGTCAACCGCCCTTAACGCCTCAGCCTGCTCAAACGAAATCAGCAAATCAGTTTGTCCATAGGGAATAATCGGAGAAAATACCTTAGGCCCGAATTTTACATGCGAGGTCACCACGCCGCCTCTCTGAGACATTCCGTGCACTTCCGACTTTTTTACGTCATATCCGGCGCTCATGGCTGTTTCTGATAATAGCTCTGATGCCAAAAGAACCCCTTGTCCTCCGACGCCGACTATTAAGACATTAGTAGTATTCTTTTTCATAATTACCTCACCACCGGTTCTTCAACCAGTACTATTGCCTCAGGTTGGCAGACCTGAGCGCAGAGAGAACATCCCGTGCAGAGCGTAGGATCAATTTCCGCCTTTGGGCGATTCCGTTTAGTTAGCTCTTTCGACGGCAAAATTGCCGGGCATCCTATTCGGAAACAGGCGCTACAACCATTGCAATCCTCCAGAATTACCCTATGAGGTTTATCCATTATCCGCTTGGGCATTAAAACGCAAGGTCGATTGGTAATAACAACCGATGGCCCCTCTCTCTCAATCTCTTCTTTAAATACTTCAAGCAATTTTTTATAATCATAGGGGTCAACTTCTCGAACCGATTCCACTCCCAATGCTTTTGCCAGCTCAATAAAATTGACCGACTTGGTTGGCTCGCCCATGAGAGTATATCCGGTCGATGGATGTTGTTGTCCGCCGGTCATGGCCGTTATTCGATTATCAAGTATGACAACGGTCACATTGCTTCTGTTATAGACGGCATCAAGAAGCCCGGTTATTCCGGAATGCAAAAAAGTCGAATCCCCGATAACAGCAACAACTCCTTTTTTATGCCCTTTCACTTTTTCCATTCCGATCGCATTCCCAATCGACGCCCCCATGCAGATGCAGGAATCCATAATTTCAAGCGGCGGCAGAACCGCTAGCGTGTAGCATCCGATATCACCGGTGACCGCCACGCCCAATTTTTTCAGCGCCATAAATGCTCCCCGATGCGGGCATCCCGGGCATAGTATTGGCGGGCGAGGGAACAATTGTTCCGGCTCAATTTCAGCGCTATACGCTTCATTGATGATGCCGGCCTCTTTCATACCAAGGGAGACACGATAGGGAGATAATTCCCCCAACCGCGAGAAATATTTTTTCCCTTCAACCTTAATCCCAGCCGCTTTGAGTATTTCCTCATAGTATGGCTCAAGCTCTTCTATCACCAGATTGATCTGATGCGCATCAACAAATTTCCGAATTTTATCTATTGGAAGCGGGAATCCAAATCCTATCTTAAAATAATCCGCATCCGGTATTACCTCTTTAACATACTGATATGCAATTCCGCCAGTGATAATGCCAATTTTACTGCCGTTATTTTCCTCTTTATTCAATTCCGTTTTTTCCGAATATTCTCTCAACTTATCGAGCCGTTCCGTAACCACGACATGACGCTTCTTGGCGTTCGATGGTATCATCACATATTTCTGCATATCCCGCTTAAAACTTCCCTCCGGCAGTACAACCGGCTCATTTTCCTCGACTATTCCCTTGGAATGGGAAACACGTGTCGTCATGCGCAACATTACGGGCGTATCGAATTTCTCCGAAATCTCAAACGCCTTAAGCACAAAATCTTTCGCCTCTTGACTATCCGATGGCTCCAAAAACGGTATCTGGGCAAATTTGGCGAAGAAGCGATTATCTTGCTCGTTCTGCGACGAATGCATCTCCGGGTCATCGGCGGAAATCACTACAAACCCGCCATTGACTCCCGTGTAGGCAAATGTCATAAAGGGATCGGCGGCGACATTTAGGCCCACATGTTTCATGGTTACCAGCGCCCGCGCGCCTCCAAGCGAGGCCCCAATGCCGACTTCAAATGCCACTTTTTCATTGGGCGACCATTGCGAATATATCGACCGATATTCCTCCGCCACCGTCTCCAGAATCTCGGTCGATGGCGTCCCCGGATACCCGACGGCCAGCTTGACCCCAGCCTCATATGCTCCTCGAGCAACCGCCTCATTGCCGGATAAAAATTTCTTCATATTTCCTTCCCGATCCGTCAGGAGCCGGATTCGCTCTTGACGAACTTTCGATCTATACCCAAAAATATTTTCAACATCACATTCCCACGCCGTTATCCACTTCTTTTTACTGCGCCATCACCTGGGCGCCGTCAGGAACCCTTGAGACCGTCTCATAAGTCATAAGAGTTTCGTCTGGTCTTGGTTTCAAATTCGCAATCACGAATCTGAAAATGTGACCAGACGATTATAACTCTTTACGCTACAACCCGCCTATGGCGGAGTTTTGACAATTTCTCCCAGCCGCGTCAGTCCCCTACGGCGGACATCCTGATGCTTTTCTATCATTCCCGCGTATGGGCTTGTTGAGAAAGCCTCATTAATGGGAAAATGTATATTCTTGAGCAACAAGACCCGGAAAGTGTCATGCTGTCCGCCCGCGGCGGAGATCCAGCATCCAGAAAGTAGTTACATAAGTACAAGTCAGTTACTACATTCTGGATCCCGTGTCAAAGCACGGGATGACAGGTCGGGGTACGGCGCTCACCTTGGCCGTCGGGCTCCGGCTCTTGACGGAAATGAGCACAATTGCCGTAACATACACTTTTTCAGCAGTCCCGTACGCGGGAATCCATTCTTCAACTGCCATTCCAAAGATAACCAAATTCCCCCCGCAAGGCAAGATGCTATGTGAACAAATTCACAAGAGTATAATATTTTTGTGATTGCAAAATCATTCAGGTTATCATAAATTTCAGCGTGTTTTAAATCCAGCTTGCCTGTCATTCCAAGCCAAATCCTAATAAAAAATTGGTACGTGGATAAAACAAGGTTTATTCCATTTCTCACAGATTATTTCCGACAAACACGGATGCATCTAAGACGGGCACCGGGAAGTTAAGTGTTCGGCATTAATGCCAAAATCTCCCTACAGATTGCCGGAGAGAGCCACAAATGTCAAGGGAATAATCCTTAAATTGTGTCAAAGGCAAAGCCAAAAAATATGTGGCACATATATATTATTGTCGGAATTTCCATTTAAGTCCGATAAAATGATAGATATATTGTCTAAAAAATTGGAGATATAATTGGCAAAAAAGGACGAAAAGCAAAAACCTTACTTGCGCTATGTTTTTTATATACTAAGCGCAATCTTGTTTTTGCGTCTTATTGGTTCCTTTCTGCCGCGGGAAAGATTTTGGGGGTTTAGCCATGCCGGATATCTGACGGGATTACCAATTCTTTATCCGGTATTATTTGTGATAGGATTATTTGTATATCAAAGAGGCTTCAAAAAGCCATCTTTTGCATTTTTCAAAGATTCTCCATTCCAAAAGCCTTCTTTAATATCAAAGTTTTTCCCATTTATCATAATCTTGTTAGCCTTAGTCATTTTCTACACTTTGGCCGTCGATTCCTATTTTCTTGGAGATGGTTATACACTCTTATCAAATATATCCAAGCAAAATCCCATTCTCAAGGATAGAGCTGATGGCGAAATGAGGATTCAATTATTGTATCATCGATTTTTCAGCTTGGGGGACAAATATGACGGCTATCGCACCTTCAGAAATCTCTCAATCTTGAGCGGCCTAATCTTCATTAGCGGAATAATGTACTATGGAAAAAAAATCACCTCGGGATTATCTTCATATTTTGCATTTGTCATTCTCAATTTTCTCTCGGCGATTACCATATTGTTTTATGGATATATCGAAACCTATTCTTTAACCTCAGCGACTTTATTTATATTTTTCCTGTCCGGCTTGACCGCATTGATAAACAATAAGAAATCTCTCACGCCTATTATTGCGTTTGCCATAGCAATATTTTTGCATCGAATATGTTTGGTTTATTTCCCTGCATTAATAATTTATTTGATATATACCATCGGTCCCAGCCGTCTAAAAGAGACTATATCAACCCGACTAAATAAAATGGCCCTAATTCTGGCCGGCCTATTTGTCCTTTTATACATAGGCGTCAAATTATTTGCCCCGCCATTTTGGAAAATAGCCTTTCTACCTTTTGCAGAAGATCGCTTTACGCTCGACGGGTACACTCTTTTTTCGATAAAACATATTATTGATTACTTCAATATTATTATATTTTTGATACCGGTAACAGTAATATTACTCTTACTGGTTTCTTTACTTAAGGAAAAAATATTTGATGTCGGCCGATCAAATGAAATTCCGTTTATGATTTTTGGCGCAATTTCAGGATTGATTTCAGCCTTCATTCTTGAGCCAAAGCTTGGGATGGCCCGTGATTGGGATTTGATGTCCACCATGTTTATTGGACCGCTAATCGCCGGAATTTATTTCTGGATAACAAAATATGGAAAGGAAAAACAATTTCAGATTGCTACGGTTTTGATTATTATTATGGATCTCTCGATATTTATTCCTTGGCTGGCGCTCAACAGTTCAAGGCCTGGGCTTTACAATTATAACATGGCCATGATGGAACTTGATCCCAAACATGGACGCTCCGGATTTTATTCCATTGCCAAAATGGTGGAGAGTACGGGTAATAAGGGTGAAGTTGAAAAAATTATGCGTTATTGCAATCGCCAATTCCCTGAAGTAGCTTTGGACAGAGAGGGCGTCCAGAGTTTCAAACAAGGGAATTATAAGCGCTCACTTGAGTTTTTTGACCGTGCTATAACAGCCAATTCAGCCTGGTTTGCACCATATCTTGATAAAGGATATGTTCTAAATTATTTGAAACGACCAATGGAAGCATTGGAAATCCTTAAAGTCGCCGATGCCTTGAATCCATACAGTGGGGATACCTATCGAGAAATCGGCAATGCTTACAAACTCGCCGGTGATAAAAAAAATGCCTTCAAATATTGGAATAAGAGCCTTTATTATGGTCCATCGGATTATCAGACTCATTTTGCTATAGGGGAATACTACTTGGGAAATAACATTCTTGATTCGGCTCTATTTTACTATACGGCCCTTCCGGATTCGGTCTATCCCAAAGAGGTCTTATATCATCGCGGAGTTGTAGAACTAAAGAGGGGAGATACATCAAAGGCAATCGATTATCTAAACAAGTATCTTGAGGACGGCACAGATTCAACCATACTTCAGAAAGCTCAGGAATTAAAAAAACAATTATAATCAATCAAATTTCTTCATCATACCTATTCCATTCATCCCATCAGCATAATAGCCGGCCAATGTTCTATAAGGTCGATATCCATATTTTTTATATAAAGAAATAGCCGATTTATTATCCGCCCGAACCTCCAAAACTATAGTATGGCATCCGCGGTCTAAGGCTGATTGTTCGCATTTTCCCAAAAGCGCCTGCCCCAAGCCATGTCCTTGAAAAATATTATCAATACCTATTGAGTATAACCGTCCGGTCTTTGAGCTTTTTCGCCAGACCATTATGGCGGAGCCTATCAAATTTCCCTTATGCTCCATTACAAAAAAATCAGCATTAGCCTTCGTAAGCAGGTATTTGATTTGTTGTATGCTGAATTTATCCTCGCCAAAGATGGTTTCTTCCATTGAGGCAAGCGCCGGAAGGTCGGAAATGATGCCTTGCCGGATTATTACTTTCTTGATAATTGATTCTGATGATTTATGTCGGGACATGAAGACGTCTATATTATCCCCACTCGCCCACAAGATATCGAATCAGCTTTTCATATATATGGGGAGCTTTTTGGTCTTCTTCATCCTCGGCAATGGTCGGATTATCGTTGACTTCAATAACCACAAAGTCATCCCCCACCTGCTTTAGGTCGATGCCATACAGCCCTTTTCCAATCGCCCGGGCGGCCAAAACGGCGGTTTCCAAAAGTTTTGGATTTACTTTATTTAGCTCGAACCCTTTTACAGAGCCGGAAATTTCTTTACCCGTTACAGTATAGCTGGAAATTTTCCATTGCCTCTTGGGAATTAAATATTGACAGGCATAAAGAGGTTCACCAGCCAGCACGCCTACCCTCCAATCAAACTCCGATTGCACGAATCTCTGGGCTACAATCAAGTCAGCTCTTCGTAAGAATCTTTTTCCGATTTTGACAAAATCCTCAGGGGTATAAATCCGCTCGACATACATCGAAAAACTTGTGTTAGGAGCTTTCAAAACAAGAGGGCATCCAAGAACATCCAGAAATTCCTTTCCTTTTTTCAAGGTCAAATCTGCCTCCTCCAGAAAGAGGGAGTCCGGCATTGGCACGCCAGCCTGCTTGAGATGCCGATACATATTTACCTTGTCACAACAGATTATTATGGAATCAGGATCATCAATAACACGCAGGTTATTCATTTGAGCCAAACGGGCGGCCACATAAGATGAATTTAATGGGTCGGTCAAGGCCCTGATAAATATGGCATCATACTGGGGAATCTTATACATATCCGGACGAAATAAAAAATCCAGACGATGCCTGTTAATATGCGCCACCTGTCCCAGCTTCATCAGGGCGCCCATCTCCTCCGAGCGGGTCAAAGTATATCTCTCTATAAAAACGCCTATATTTGCCATTTGATTTTATCCTCGAGATATTTTAACTCAGCGGGGGTAAGCTTGTTGAATGGCAAAGACTGAAGGCGACTTAGCATTAGGCTTCCATCGGCAAGAATAATTACCCTGATGAAAGCCAAAGGTATCCTAAATATCCGCCATACTTCCTTGGAAAGGGTCTCAAATAGGGGTTTGGTACAGTATCCCAATACCGACCGGAAACTGCCAATTTTCGCGCCAGGGGGAAGCACCTGACAGCATATCGCATAAGTGAAATTACGCGTCATTGATTTGGCAACCCGCTCCTGATGACCATTTTTTAACACTACACTCTGGCGCGACATAAATGGATTAATGGGATCAACCACTGCCGGCGGCTCAAAATATCCATTGGTAATATAATATTCCGGCGCCGGCAAACCCTCCAGCCTGACACGCTCTAAAAATATAGGCACTACGGCGCTGTCCAATATTTCTCGGCAGGTGGGATGAATGTTATCGCCGCGTGTTTCTATTTCCTGCGAAATATAATAGGCGGTTTCCATATATCCATAATATCCCGCCATATTAAGAAAACAGTCTTCATCCTCATAGAAACCGATATGACCGGCCTTAATAGCCAAATTTTTGAATCTGCTTATGTTGCCGGATTCTTTTATGGCGGGAGCCTTTATGGCCTTTGTGGCTAAAATATGGCCATCCCGCATTTGCCATGATGCCGTCTAAGAAATAAGTACATATTTCTTTTATAGATAATAGCTAACCTATCGTGGAGATTTAGGCCGGTTGTATATCTTTTGCTGTGAGCGCCCCGATTTTGATACGAACTCTTGGAAGACAATTCTACTTTTGGAAACTCGAACTGTGCCATTGTCGAAGATGATTAAGGCTTGGTTTACCTCGGTTGTCAAAAGGTTAATTCCTTTTTGCCGTCCGAGATTCCCCGAAAGCTTTTTCCTCTAACATCGGCCAGAGCCGGAAAGCCGGACTCTGACACATTTTTCTTTATATTTTGCCATAATAAAACGAATCGAGAATAATGCTTTGCTAACTCAGTTGCAATAAAAAAATTGAATTGCAGCAATAAATTTTTAATTTGGCGGATTTATGTCGGGAATCCGCCTGCGTGTACTACTTCAGAGTTTCGGTAACAAATCGGCGACATGTTGGAGTTTTTCTAAAGG
>JAGVEJ010000113.1 GCA_020058225.1 Candidatus Zixiibacteriota bacterium
AATTATCAAAGACGACATGGAGCCTTAAATTACCGGACTCCTTTAGAAAAACTCCAACATGTCGCCGATTTGTTACCGAAACTCTGAAGTAGTACACTGCGGCGGACGACGCCGCGATGAGAGCCATACCTATATGTTAATATATTTCTGGGACACAACAATAGGTTGAAACCATGCCAAAGACAGATAAACCGCATGGGTTTGGACCTACAAGAATTTAAGAGTTGTAGATTACTTAATTGATATGACTGATAATTTTTCGAATTTTCTTATAATAGACAGCGCCTCTTCATCGGTCATGCGAATTGGGGTGTCGCTGAGCAATGGAGATGCGCCGTATCTTGAAATGCACGATCGGTTTAAGTATTCGGAATCAATAATGACGATGATAGACGAAGTCCTTCATCGCGAGAATTTGACCTTGAATTCTCTGAAGGGAATTATTATTTCAACCGGACCGGGATCATTTACCGGACTGCGGGTAGGGATGGCGGTCGCCAAGGGGTTGGCGGTCTCTTTGAAAATTCCGCTTCTGGGTATTTCTATATTTAATGCTGTAGTAGAAAGAATTTATGCCAATTATAAAGAGACGGCCGTTGTGATACCATCACGGCGGGAAGAATATTATTTGGGTTTTATTTCTGATTACCATTTCAACGAAAAAGGGATTAAGGTGGTTGCGGAGATTGAATTAAAGGCCAATATTGGGAATGCATATCTTTTTGCAGTTGATTGCGATCGGGAAAAAATGGGTAGTTTTTGTGATAAGATTATAGAGGAAAATGGGCCAAGTATTTTGGATTTCTTGGCGGCAGGGATGAAAAAACTGGCCCAATTTGGGTCTGATGATATCGCCTCTCTTGAGCCATTATATGTGCAAAAGTTCCCCACACGGAAATCAGTATGAGCCAATCAGACCCGCAAACCACCAATTTGATCATTCGCCCGATGTGCCGTTCGGATCTTTATAATATTGTTATACTTGAAACTCAAATTTTTCCTGATCCCTGGCCTATGGCCGCTTTTGAAGAGGAATTGAATCAGGATTACCGCGGCATTATAGTGGCAGAAGTTGACAATTTTCTCACGGGTTATGCCGGCTTTATTATAGCCGCCGGCGAAGCCCAATTGACCAATATAGGGGTGGCTCAGGAATACAGGGGAAAATCTATTGCCAAATCTCTATTAAATCGTATCTTTGAAATCGCAAAAAAGGCTGATTGCGATTATATTTTTTTGGATGTGCGGCCCAGCAATAAAGCCGCCATAAATATATATGAGAAATTTGGCTTTTCTGAACTTTATCGAAGGCCAAATTATTATAGAATTCCCCCTGAGGATGCCATTGTCATGGTAAAAAATCTCAGGGAAGTATGATTATAGACTATGGAATGGTTTAAAAAAGCAAAAGATGGGTTGACGCGTCAGGAAAAAAAGGAAATTCCTGACGGTCTTTGGTCGAAATGCTCGTCCTGCGGTGAAATAATCTATACCCGACAGTTGGAAAGTAATTTCTGGGTTTGCCCTAATTGCAAATATCATTTTAGGATAACCAGCCGGAAATATATCAAAATAATTCTCGATAAAGGTGAACTTGAAGAATATGATGCCAATCTTGAATCGATGGATCCGCTCAAATTCAAGGATTCTAAAAAATATACGGATAGAATCAAAGCGGCGCAAGCCAAGTCAGGACTCAAGGATGCCGTAATTTGTGGAATTGGCTTGATTGATTCGATCAAAGTCTCCTTTGCCATTATGGACTTTGATTTTATCGGCGGTTCGATGGGATCAGTGGTTGGCGAGAAAATCGCACGCGCCATAGAGAGGGCCATAAGGCATGATATGCCATTGATAATTGTCTCATGTTCCGGCGGGGCCAGAATGCAGGAGAGCATTTTATCGCTGATGCAGATGGCTAAGACCTCGGCTCTTCTTGCGGTGCTGGCGGAAAAAAAATTGCCGTATTTGTCTGTGCTCACTAATCCAACGACAGCGGGCGTAATGGCGAGTTATGCCTCTCTCGGAGATGTCATAATTGCCGAACCGAAAGCCCTCCTTGGTTTTGCCGGCCCTCGAGTAATTCAACAGACCATTGGGCAAGACCTCCCGCCGGGGTTCCAATCTTCTGAATTTTTCCTTGAAAAGGGATTCCTTGATAAAATTGTCGATAGAAGTCAACTCCGCGATACCATTATTCTTCTGTTGAAATATTTTCAGAGATAAAAAAGATGCGCAAGACCACAGACGGCTATAAATCTGCCCTGCGATTTATTCTGTCGCGGGAGCTTTTCGGCATGAAACTGGGGCTGGAGAATATTTCTAATTTGCTTAATTCTTTGGGACATCCCGAAAAGAAATTAGCGGCCATACATATTGCAGGCACCAATGGCAAAGGCTCGACGGCCGCTTACATAGATTCCATTCTTCGCAAAGCCGGCTACAAAACGGGGATTTTCACATCGCCGCATTTGGTTGATTTTAGGGAAAGAGTCAGGGTAAATGGTGATCAAATTAATGAAAGATATATTACTTCTTTCATAGCCAAGCATAGGAAAGAAATTTCCAAAAATAAGATTACTTTTTTTGAACTATGCACCGCGCTTGCTTTTAATTATTTTGCCGATCGGCGGGTTGATATTGCCATAATTGAAACCGGTCTTGGCGGAAGACTTGATGCCACCAATACTATAACTCCTTTGGTATCTATCATAACCGATATTTCGTATGATCACACTCATATTCTTGGAAGAACATTAAAGAAAATAGCCTATGAAAAGGCAGGAATTATAAAAAGAAATGTGCCGGCGCTAATTGGATTAATGCCGCCTTCTGCCAAAAAGGAAATTAGACAAATAGCAAAACTGAGAAAGTCAAAAATTCACTGCTTATCAGAAAAGAATTTCAGGCAGAATAAGCAACCATTTCTGTTCGATTATCGGCATGGCTTAATGAAGTTCAGTAATCTTGAATCATCACTGCCGGGGGTGCATCAAATCCGAAATTCTGCCTTATCAATTCGGGCAATGGAAATACTAGGGGAAAAGGGATATAAAATTTCGAATCAGGCTATCAGAGATGGTCTAAAAAACGCCCATTGGCCCGGCCGATTTCAGATTTTATATAAGCCAGATCAGCCCACTGTCATTCTTGACGTGGGTCACAACCCGGGCGGATTTAAGGCAATGACTGATTGTTTTAAGGCTCTCTATCCAAAGAGAAAGGCGAAAATATTAATAGGTATGGTCAGTCTAAAAGATTTGGAAAAATCACTGATATCTGTTCCTTCAATTGCCAAACAGGCTATTGTGGCACCATTAAAGACACATCGCACGGCTAATCCATTGAGGATTGCTAAAATACTCAAAAATAGAAAAATCGATGTTTCACTATCGAAATCAATAAAATCCGCCGCCAGAAGAATGATTGATTTGTCGTCCCCTGACGATATTATTATTATTTGCGGTTCACACTATGGAGTTGGGGAGTTTATCGCCAATCAAGAAAAAATTTATGGCGACAAAAAAAGAAAGTAAAAAGCCCCGCAGGGATTCGGTAAAGTCGCTTCAGGCTGAGGTTGACCGAAAATTTATTGAATTATCGGAAATTAACCGGAAACTGAAGAGGAAAATTTTTGACCTTTACACCATCTTTGAGCTCAGCCGCAATTTCAATGCTGTCTTAAATTACGAAACATTGCTGGATTCTTTTGTTCTAACCTCCATGGGCCAAATGGGGGCGCCCAAAGCGGCGCTTTATCTCCCTCTCGAGATTGGAAAAAAGGAATTTCATTTGGCGCGGACAAAAGGTTCTCAGCCCTTTCCCAAAGAAGAGCTGATTATTGACCCCGAGGGGCGATTTGGAAAATATATAGCGGCATTAAATCGGCCGGTTCTTGTGGAGGGGATAGCAAGGAAATTTGCCAATTCCGATGACATTGGATTTGCAACCTATTTCCCCTCCGGCTTGGTTATCCCCTTAATTTTCCAAATCAAGCTAAGAGGCGTTTTGGTTTTATCCCAAAAAGCCTCAGGGCAATTATATCAGGATGATGATATAGAATTTTTATCGATATTGGCCAATCAGACGGCTGTCTCAATTGAAAATGCGCGTCTTTATGAATCCGAAATGGATGCCCTAAACAAACTGCAAAAGGCTCAGGAACTGCTTCTTCAATCGGAGCGTTTAGCCGCCCTTGGGGAACTTTCGGCCAAAATCGCCCACGAGGTTAACAATCCGCTTGGAATAATCAAAAATTATCTAGAGCTTTTAAAAAATTGCATTGACATGAAGCCCAAGTCATCGGAATATCTTGATATAGTTGGACAGGAACTGGATAGAATTGCCCTAATCATTAGGCAATTGCTCGACTTTCATCGTCCGCGGGTTATAAAATTTATCAAGACCGACATTATCAAAATAGTCAATGAGGCGCTTGCCTTAATGAGCCATCAAATGGAAGATGCCAAGGTACGAATGACTCTCAAATCGCCGCAGAGACTATCGCTAATATCCGCTTGGCCTGATGGATTGAAGCAGGTTTTTATTAATCTTTTATTAAATTCTAAGGACGCCATGAAAAATGGGGGAGAAATTTTGATTGATATTTCTCAATTGAAAGAAATGGTAAGAATACGCCTGACCGATAATGGTCATGGCATTGCTCCCGTCCATATACCACATATTTTCGAACCATTTTATACAACAAAAGAAGCCGGTAGTGGAACAGGATTGGGACTTTCCGTCTGTTATGGAATAATTAAAAACCACAATGGGTCGATAGAATATTGTGATGAAGGTAAGGGCAGTTGTTTTGAAATTACATTGCCCATCGAGCAAAAGGATGTAGAATATGATTGGCGGATCTGAAAAAATACTGGTCATCGATGATGAATTAAGGATGTGTCTGTCGCTAAAGGAGCTTTTATCCGGTAATGGATATCAGGTCATTTCCACCCAATCCGGCAAGGATGCCATTGAGAAAATAAAGGCGGAGCATTTTGATTTGGTGTTGAGTGATATCAAAATGCCCGAAATTTCCGGACTTGATATCCTAAAAGCAGTCAAAGAAGTTGACCCGGAAATAATTGTAATTTTGATGACCGGATATGCATCGCTGGAGACTGCCTTGGAGGCCATAAGAAATGGCGCCTTTGAGTATCTTCTAAAGCCGGTTGAATTTTCTCAACTTGCCATTTCTGTCAGAAGGGGACTCGAAAAGCGCGAGGCCGGATTAGCCCGAAAAAGACTCCTTGAAGATTTAAAAGTGGCCTATAATAATCTTAATACCCGCCTCTTGGAATTAAATGCGCTTTTTGAGGCGGGCAAATCGCTTGGGTCAACGATTAAATTAAGAGAATTATTAAATAAAATTTTAAGTCTTGCCGCTGGAGTAACTCAAGCCGAAAATGGTTCAATCATGTTGATAAATCCCACCGGCGAATATTTAACGGTCGCGGCATATATCGGACTGGACAAACAACTTGCCGAGGCCGTGAAATTGCCTATCGGTTCATCCATTGCCGGCTATGTCGCCAAATCGGGAGCGCCGTTGATAGTCAGCGATGTTGAGAAAGATGAAAGATTCAAGAGAATCAATAAAGAAAAATATAGCTCGGCATCTTTGCTTTGTGTTCCATTGAGGGTAACAAACCGAATATTGGGTGTAATCAACATGGCCAACAAGAAAGACGGCGAAATATTCAGCGAGCATGACCTCAAACTTTTAACAACATTTGCTTCACAGGCCGCCGTTGCTATTGATGATGCCCGCCAATTTGAAAACAATCTGCAGAAATTAAAAGAATTTTCATTACTTTTTGAAATTTCTCAAAGGCTATCTTCTGTCGGTTCCGTTTCGGCCATGAGACAAGTTGTTTTTGAATACTTGAAAAAACTGATGCCGATAGATTTTGCCCTATGGTTCGAATGGCAACCAGTCAGCAAAAGTCTGAAACCTGTCGGCGCAACCGGAACCAAGCTTCCTCTTACTGATACCGGTTCGATTAATCTCGATAAAGTCAAAACTGAAGAAATCATATTGGAAAACGTTGAGTTTGAAAATTTGGACATAGAGAACATCCCCACCCTATCATCATATATGGCAACCCATATTATCAAATGCCCGGCCTATCCTGAGCCTGGGGCAAATTTTACGGCCTTGCCGGTACTGCAGGAAAATGAACTGCGACATATCTATTGCCTCGGCTCCAAAAGTGAACGGCAATATACAATTCAAGAAATTTCACTGGCGCGTTTGATTGTTTCGCAAGCATCAGGCTTTTATGAGCGGGAAAAAGCTCTGCTTAATGCCACCAGACTTCTTACCATGGGAAATATGATTTCTGAGATTTCGCATGATTTAAGAAAACCACTGACTAATTTAAAAGGATGGATTCATATTTTACGCGAGAAATGGCCGCAGGTTGGCGCCGACACCGAATTTTTCCACATGGCAGAAGAAGAAATCTATAGATTAAATGACCTTGTGCGAGAACTGGTCGATTTCTCGCGTCCCCATAAGTATGAAACCGAAATCAGGGATATTAGAAAAATCATTGAGCGGGCCATCGAGTTTCTGGGACCGGATTTAAAAAGAAAGGGGATTTCCTACGATTGCGAATTTGAGGATTGTAATTGGGAAATTCCGGTTAATAAAAATCAGATTATCGAGGTTTTTATCAATCTATTCATGAATGCAATTGACGCCATGGAAGAGGGGGGAAAGTTAGCTATAATTGGCGGACTAAAGCGTCCGGATAATAGAAAATCCGACTATCTTGCCGTAACTGTCTCAGATACCGGTCAAGGGATTAAAAAAGAGAATATCCCCAAAATATTTGATAGATATTACACCACCAAAGATACCGGCACGGGCCTTGGCTTGGCGGTGGTGGAGAGAATAATAGCCGCCCATGGCGGGACATTAAAAGTTGATTCAGAGATTGGCAAGGGGACGAATTTTACAATTTATCTCCCGAAATAAAAAATTTGCAATTTATTGCAAAAAAAGGCACAATTTCTGCTAATTTTTAGTTTATATTTATTAGTTATTGACGATATATAATTATGTGTTGAAGCACAAGCTCTTATGAAAAAAGATAAGACAAAAGTTCTAATTATTGATGATGATCCCAAGGTTAGCTGGATTTTGGGAGAGGGGTTGGCCGAATTTGAGTTTGTTTCGGCTCGCGATGGTATCGAGGGAATCCAAATGGTTTCCACTGAAAAACCGGATTTGATTCTTCTTGATATTAAAATGCCGGGAATGACCGGTCTTGAAGTTTTGGAAAAACTCAATAGGGTTCAAAATCGCCCCGAAGTCATCATGCTTTCAGGACAAGGGGAAACTAAAAATATTGTGGAATCGATGCGCCTTGGAGCGGCAGAATTTATTAATAAGCCGTTCGATGTTAAGGAAGTTGAAATTCATTTGAATAATATCCTTGAAAAGGGAAGGCTGAGGCAGGAACTTAAGACTCTAAAGTCTGAACTGAAGTCAAGAAATCAATACGAGCAATTCATTGGCGATTCTACAAAAATGATGCAGGTAAAGAGCATTATTGAACAAGTAGCGCCCTCTGAGTTGACGGTTTTGATCCGGGGTGAATCGGGGACGGGAAAAGAAATTGTTGCCAGAATGTTACATGGCCTTTCCACTCGTTCCGAAGAACCTTTCACTAAGGTAAACTGTGCGGCGATTCCGAGAGACCTTCTTGAGGCTGAGCTTTTTGGTTACGAAAAAGGGGCGTTCACAGGCGCCCATAAACAGAAACCGGGACGTTTTGAGGTTGCCAACAAAGGTAGTATTTTTCTTGATGAAATAGGCGATATGCCTCTGGAGCTTCAGTCAAAACTTCTTCAGGTTCTCGAACAGCAGGAATTTGTGCGAGTAGGCGGAATTCATAATGTCCATGTGGATGTCAGAATTATTTGCGCTACCAATAAAAATCTTGAAGAGGCCATCCGACGCCAGCAATTCCGCGATGACTTGTTTTATCGTCTGAATGAGATATCAATCTTTCTTCCGCCTCTGCGTCAACGTCAGGAAGATATTCCTCTTCTTGTCAGTCACTTTATTCAGCGATATTGTTCACTCTATCAGAAGGAAACTCAGGCGCTCTCACAGGAAACAATGTCGAGATTATTGCAATTTACCTGGCCGGGTAATGTTCGGCAATTGGAGAATCTTATAAAGCAAATTGTAGTCAGGGGGGATGAGACAATTGTTTTTGATATGCTATCGAACGGATATGCTGAACCGGAATCTCCATATAATATCGCAAATGAGGCATTTGTAGAAACACATTCCCCTGTGGCCATAGCCGCCGCAAGTGATAATGCCTTTTCACTCAAGCATAGGGTAGGAACGGCTATAGCCAATGAAGAAAAGAAGCTTATCGCCGAGGTCTTGACAAAAACCAATTGGAATCGTCGAAAAGCGGCTGATTTACTGGAAATAAGCTATCGCTCGCTTCTGTACAAAATAAAAGACTATAATCTGAATTCTTCGAAGTAATATTTTTCTTGTGTGATTTTGATTACACATATTTGTCTCTTCAATTCGCTAAATTTGCAATAAATTGCACATTATAACTGGGCAAAAATTTTTTACGCTAATATACATGGACTTATTGTTATTATATATGATATTCTATATCAATGTTTTATGATAACTGCATAGGTTATAGAGGGATTCAATTTCATATTCTTTATAATAGTTGGTTTTTACTTCATAGAGGAATGATTATTGCTGTATAATTATTGGATGATTATATATTAAACTTTGGATGGGATCACTTGAGCAGGAAATTATGGGAAATAGCAACAAATATCAAGTGATTGCAAATGGATTTGCGGAACGAATTAATTATGAATTAAAAAGGGCGGAACGATATCGCATTTTCCTTTCCCTTGTTATTTTCAACTTTACGCCCGTTATAGAAATTGCCCGTAATGGTAAACCCAAAAATGAGTTTTTTGATTCCATAAACGGTATTCTAAAAAAATCCATCCGCGAAATAGACACAATTTCAAATTCCGGTCGGGAAAAAATCGGACTTCTTTTCCCTGAAACCTCTCGCCAAGGAGCGGAGGCCGCCACAAAACGGATTACAGATTTAATAAACAGATATTGTACAGAATATCTTGAGCCCGGCGCCGAGTATATCATTCCAGTTGAAATATCATCATATCCAGATGCCGCCGGTGCCCGGTCGATTGCAAGTTTTCTGGAAGAATTTGTGGACTGACAGAGCTAATCATAAAAAAAGCCGCCTTTTCCGGCGGCTTTTTTTGTTTTTGGAAAATTACCAACCCAGTAGTTGCTCGAGGTTGCTATTAAGTTTTTCGACCCTTTCCTCAAAATCAGCTTTTCTTGTCTTTTCTCTGTCAACAACTTCTTCGGGTGCATTTTTAATGAAATCGGCATTGGCCAGTTTCTTGGAAAGATTCTCCAGCTGATTTTTCAGATTGGACAATTCTTTTTCAAGCCTCTTTCTTTCAGCTTCAATATCAATCAATCCTTCAAGCGGAATAAATAGTTCGGCGCCGGAAATAATCGCCGAAGCCGAAAGGGGCGGCTTTTTAATATCCTCGCCGATAATCAGTTTTTCGATCTTGGCAAGGCTTCGAAAATATTCATGATATTCCTCAAGCAACCGGGTGATTTCCTTATCTTTAACTCGGATATGCAGGTCGGATCGTTTCCCGGGCGGAACATTCATTTCGGAGCGAACGGAGCGGATAGCATTAACAACATTCTGAATAACCTCCAAAGATTTCTCCAGTTCATCATCCCGATATAGAGAGGTTTGCGGCGGCCATGGACCAAAAACCAAAGTCGTTTCTTTATCCGGGAAAATTTCACTCAGATTGTTATTAATTTCTTCCGTAACAAAAGGCACAAAAGGATGTAATAGCTTTAATATTTTGTCCAGAACAAAGACGGCTACCTTGAGAGAGTTTTCATTTATTTCAGCTTCGGGAGTGTCCGGCTTTATAAGTTCGATGTACCATGAGCAGTAATCATTCCAGGTAAAACCATAGAGATTTTTTGCGGCGGAAGATAATTTAAAATCAGATATATCACCATTAACCGATTCAATGGTTCTTTCCAACCGACTTAATATCCATCTATCAACAGGAAGCAATTTTTCTTTGGAGATATCATTATAATCAAATTGTTTATCGCCGATTCGCATCATTACAAAACGGGAAACCTGATATAATTTATTGACAAAATTTCGGCCTCCCTCGAAAGTATTTTTCGAAATCCAAGGGTCTTGCCCATCAGGGGTGGCCAGAATCAATGACATGCGCAAGGCATCAGCGCCATGCTTATCTATAATTTCCAGCGGGTCAATTCCGTTCCCCAATGATTTAGACATCTTGATCCCATTGGCATCGCGAACAGTGCCATGTATATAGACATCATTGAACGGTATTTTCCCCATAAATTCATAGCCGGCCATAACCATGCGGGCCACCCAAAGGAAAATGATTTCCGATGCGGTAACCAGTACCTTTGTAGGATAAAAATAACTCAGCAAGGGGTCCTTTTCCGGCCAACCAAAAGTCGAAAATGGCCATAGCCAAGATGAAAACCAAGTATCAAGCACATCTTCATCTTGGGTAATCTCGCCGTTGTCGCATTTGGGGCATTTTGCCGGCTTATCGGCGGAAACAATGGTTTCGCCGCATTCGCAATAATACACGGGAATTCGATGTCCCCACCAGAGTTGACGGGAGATGCACCAATCGCGGATATTTTCCATCCAGTGAAGATAGGTCTTAGACCAATACTCGGGATGGAATCTCAATTCGCCGGATTTTACCGCTTCAATGGCCGGTTTGGCCAATGGTTCCATTCGAACAAACCATTGAACGGAGAGATAAGGCTCAATTTCCTTATGGCATCGATAGCAGGTACCGACAATCAGATGATATTTGTCAATCTTCTCCAAATGCCCCTTTTTCTCAAGCTCCTTCACCAGTTGTTTGCGAGCTTCATATCTATCCATTCCCTTAAATTTACCGGCATTGGCGTTAAGGGTACCATCAATGTTGAGAATATTAATTTCTTCAAGGTCATGGCGCTTCCCGATTTCAAAATCATTGGGGTCATGTGCCGGTGTAACCTTGACGACGCCGGTACCAAATTCCGGATCAACATAGCTATCGGCAATAATCGGCAGTTCGCGTTCAAGGATGGGCAATATCACTGTTTTCCCGACATATTTCTTATACTTGGCATCTTTGGGGTTAACCGCCAAGGCCGTATCGCCAAGCATGGTTTCGGGACGGGTGGTCGCAACTGTTAAATATTCGTCGCTTCCCTGAAGTTTGTATTTCATATACCAGAGATGGCCATCCTTTTCCTCGTATTCGACTTCATCATCGGAAAGCGAGGTTTGACATGATGGGCACCAATTGACTATCCGATTTCCCCTGTATATCAGGTCTTTTTTATAAAGCTGAATAAAAACTTCGGCAACCGCTTTGGAGAGTGATTCATCAAGGGTGAATTTTGTTCTATCCCAATCGCAGGAACATCCGATTCGTTTTAGCTGATTAAGAATCAAATCCTTATTTCGGTAGGCCCAAGTCTTGGTGCGTTCATAAAATTTCTCGCGCCCCAAATCGCGCCGCGTAATTCCTTCTTTGGCCAATTGCTTCTCGACAATAACCTGCGTGGCAATACCGGCATGGTCGGCGCCGGGAAGCCATTCTGCTGAATACCCCTCCATGCGATTTTTTCTGATAAGGATATCTTGAATAGTGTTGTTCAGGGCATGTCCCAGATGAAGAATATCAGTAACGTTGGGAGGAGGGATAACAATGGAATAGGGCTTTTTATCTTTTTTGATTTCGCCGTGGAAATGGCCGGATTCCAGCCATCCTTTATAGATTTTATCCTCAACCAGTTTGGGGTCGTATGGTTGAGCTTTCGGTTTTTCTTTTTCTTTCATATTCTTTTTTTTTAAGGTAGAAAGTATATCGTTGGCAGGCTCATTTGTCAAGGTATTGAGATACCAAGAAAATCCTTTTCCCGCCAATATTATCAATGTATCTTAGAATATTATCGTCATAAAGGCAAGATTGAAAAGGAAAAACATGCATGCCGCATAATGAAGAGTCATTCAATAAGTTACGGGTGGTGGTAACTATCCTCTTAGGGCCGGATGGATGCGCTTGGGATAGAAAGCAAACCCACAGGTCGCTTCTGCCCTATTTGATCGAAGAGGCCTATGAAGTTGTCGAAGCGATCGAGAATGAAGATTTTCAACATTTGCAGGAGGAACTGGGGGATCTTCTATGCCAGATTGTATTTCACGCGCAGATGGCAGAGAATTCCGGAAAGTTCAATTTGGATGACTCCATCAATGATATTACCCAGAAATTAATCAATCGTCACCCTCATGTTTTTGGTGAAAAGAAAGACCTGAAACCAAATGAAGTCCGCGACCAATGGGAGAAAATCAAAATAGAATCAGGAGAAAAAGATTCGGTAATTTCCGGCATTCCCAAATCAGCGCCGGCATTGGTGAAGGCGTTTAGATTCGGCGAGAAAGCTGGCGGCGTTGGGTTTGATTGGCAAGACCCGCAGGAGGTGATGCAGAAGGTTAAAGAAGAGGTGCAAGAAATAGAGGATGAGTTATCGGCGAATAACAGGGTTCATCTTGAAGAGGAAATTGGCGACTTGCTGTTCGTGACGGCATCATTGGCGCGGAAATTGGATATAAATCCGGAGCAGGCATTAAATAAAACACTGGCGAAGTTTACCAAGCGGTTTGGGTATATTGAAATGAAGGTAAAGGAATCAGGCCGAAAGTTTGACGATTTCACCATAGATGAACTGGAAGCGTGGTGGCAGGAGGCGAAGGAGTGAGTGGGGTTTATCGTTTAAAAGGGCGTCCCACTATGTTGACATATCAGTCAATTATTTGTATCCTTAAGGCCAAAATATGAGGACATAATAGAATGGATAAAATAATCTATCTTGATAATGGCGCCACCACTTACCCCAAACCGGAGGAAGTCTATCGAGTGATGGACTGTTACTACCGTCATTTTGGAGTCAATCCCGGGCGCTCCGGATATGACTTATGCATGATAGCCGGCAATATTATTGAGGAAACAAGGAGATTACTCACCAAGTTTTTCAATGGAAATGACTTCAATCGTTTGATTTTTTCGTTAAACGCCACCGATGCTCTAAATTTAGCGATATTTGGGCTTTTAAAACCCGGCGACCATGCCATCACCACTAATGTGGAACACAACTCTGTTTTGCGGCCTTTATATCATCAATATAAATATAACAATGTTGAACTTGACCATATCCCTTTTGATGGAAAAGGATTTGTCAATCCTGATGATTTTATCAAGAAAATTAAGCCCAACACGAAATTAATCGCTGTTAACCATGGCTCAAATGTTATTGGGACAATACAGCCAATTAAGGAAATCGGAAAAATTTGTCGGGAAAGCGGCATTATATTTCTTATCGATGCCTCGCAAACGGCGGGAAAAATCCCGGTCGATGTTGAAGAGATGTTTATTGATGTGCTTGCCTTTACCGGCCATAAGTCCTTGATGGGAGCTATGGGTACCGGCGGGCTTTATGTGCGCGATGGGGTGGAAATTCGCCATACCCGGGCGGGCGGCACAGGTGTAAAATCGGCTCAGCGGACACATTTGGATGAGTACCCGTATCGCCTTGAATATGGCACAGGGAATCTTCCCGGTCTGGCGGGTCTCAATGCGGGCGTAAAATGGATTATGAATAAGGGACTTGATAATATCTATAACCATGAATCGCATCTTTTGGAAATGCTTCGTGACGGTCTTAGCGAAATAGAGAATGTATCTATGTATTGTCAGGATGATTTAACCAGCCATATTGGAGTTCTTTCATTTAATGTTGATGGACTTGACGCCCAAAATACCGGAACGATGCTTGATGTTGAGCATAATATCGCCTGCCGAACGGGTTTGCATTGCGCTCCTGTAGTCCATGAACAACTCGGGACCGATAAAATTCATGGTGCGGTTCGATTTGGGATAGGGCCATTTAATACCGAAGAAGATATTCAGATAGCTGTCAACGCCGTTAGAGAAATTGCCGCAGACCA
>JAGVEJ010000165.1 GCA_020058225.1 Candidatus Zixiibacteriota bacterium
TAAGCACCGGCCCATTTACAATGAATCCCCACGATACTCAGACAGTTGTGGCGGGAATATTGGTGGGCCAGGGTAAGGATAGACTTTCTTCTGTGGGAGCGCTCAAATTCTATGATCGTTTGGTTCAATATGCCTATGATAAAAACTTCGATCTTCCGGCGCCTCCACCAAGGCCAATAGTAACTGCATCGGCATATGATCGTAAAGTAGTGTTGACTTGGACCAACCGCCCTGAAGTCGAATATGATGAGCCGACGCATGACTTTGTTGGATATGTCGTCTATCAGGGTGAATCGGAAGCCGGTCCTTGGACGCCAATCGCTACTTTTGATAAAAAGGATGGTCGGGGGATGTTGAAAGATTTTGTTCTTGATCAAAACCTTGGCGATGTAGTTTATGAGCCGGTTGTTTACGGTTCCGATGCCGGATTAGGTTATCAGATTGAGATTACCAAAGATAAAATTAGAAGTATTGGATTGCATAATGGAATGGACTATTATTTTGGGGTAACGGCTTATTCATATGACTTCGCTGATGGAGACGCTTATGTTCTCGACCCGATCAGGGCTGATTCCCTTTATGTCATACCAAAAGGATTGTGGTATCTCGAGAATCGGATTCAAGTCATTACCGTTACACCAAGCGATGATATTCCCGGAACTGACTGGGGGACAGCCAGTGCCTGGGTAGTGCAAGAGAGGTATGATTCATCATTAATCCCGTCAACTGATCAGGTTTTTCCAGTGATTGTGGATCCTAATAAGATCAATGGACATACTTATCAGGTAAGATTTCGGCCAGTATATCCTGATACCGTCATAGATTCAACAGTCACGCCGCCCGATACGTCCATAATCCCGCCTGATACAATTACTATTATTGGTGCCGATACGGTACCAATTACACATTATTGGGAGCTTTGGGATTTAACTGCCAATAAGCAGTTGCTTAAAAGGCAGATAAATAATACTGGCGACCGCACTTATGAAGTATTTGATGGTATTCAGTTTTTTGTCTCCAATCAGAATCTGTATATTAATTTTAATGCATCTCATAGAGTTGCTCTCGAGGGCCATGATTGGGGTGGAACGTATTTTGGTGGTGGTATTGGAACGGGATATGATTTCTGGGGCGGCTATTTGGATCCAGCCACAATGCCTGACTCATTTACGACAATTGAGCTGAAATTCACCGGTCCAGGGAGCCATGGGCAGCGAGCATATAATTATCTCCGAGGCGGCGGATATGCCTATCAAGGATATTTCTGGGTTCCCTTTGAGGCATGGGATGTTATCAATAATCGCCAGGTCAATGTTTGTTTTGTTGAAAACATTGGGAATGGCTCTTCAGCTCTTGACTCCACCTGGTATCCCAATTCAGAAGCCGACGGTGGACGCGAATATCTTCTACCATTAAAGTCAGATTATGATGGTGATGATCCAAGCGACGCCGGAACTGGATCCATTAATTATACTACTGCTGATTTCGCTGATGGTTCTGCGTTTGATTTCCTTTACGGTATTTGGTGTCAGAGACGGGCTTCATCTGATGTTATTGACAGCGGCGATGTCCTTCGACTTTATGTAAATCCCACATCTGCCAATGAGAACGATATATATACTATTTACACCACTTCAGCTGTGACCGAAAGTAAAACTCTCGCCATTCCGGCTCTGGATAGCATAAGAGTTGTTCCAAATCCCTACTACGCTTTTTCCATTTATGAAGGAGATCAGTTCGATCGGCAGGTGCGATTCCTTGGAGTGCCTGATGAATTTACCATCAAAATATTCAATATCGCCGGAGATATGATTAGAACCCTGAGTTCAACAGATAAGACGTCGGGCAATAGCTGGATGGAATGGAATTTAACCACGGATCAGGGATCACCGGTAGCAGGCGGAATATATATCTGGTATTTAGAAGCGCCAGGTATTGGAACCAAACATGGCAAAATGGCCATATTCCCTGAAGTCGAACAGCTGAATACTTATTAGGGAAAGGGAGGAATAATAATATGAAAAGAAACATAATCATAATAATTGCGGTATCTGTCCTGGTCCTCGCTTCCACAAGTATGGCGGGTTCGGATTTGCGTATGGGAACAGCCGGGGCTCAGGAACTTCGAATTCCGATTGGATCCCGAGGAACAGCGCTTGGCGGAGCCATAGGCGCCGATGCCGTAGGGACAGATGCAATATTCTACAATCCTGCCGGAGTGGCCTTAACTGATGGAACTGAGGCAATGTTCTCAAACCTTCAGTACTTTGCAGATATGGATTTGAATTATTTCGCCGTTTGCAAAGCAATCGAGGATTTCGGATCTATTGCAATATCGGCCAAAATTCTTTCGGTCGGCGATATTGTTAAGACAACTTGGGATCAATCCGGTCCCGAAGGAACGGGTGAAATGTTTAATCCAACTCTTGCAGTCATTGGAATGACTTATGCCCGTATTCTTACGGATAGGGTTACCTTTGGAATAACCGGAAATTTTATTTCTGAATCGATTGATAAGGCCAATGCCAAAGGTTTTGCCATTGATTTTGGTATTAATTATAATACCAAATGGAAATCCCTTAAGCTTGGGATTGTGGCGAAAAATATTGGTCCTGAAATGCAATTTTCCGGCCCGGGGTTTAACTATGATGGCAGTGTTGCCAGTCAGAATCCAAGTTCACCAGACAAGACATTCTCAGCGCAGTCCTCTTCGTTTGAAATGCCATCATGGATTCAATTCGGTGCGTCGATGGATTTTCATAAGGTTGATAATAATCGATTCACGGGATTTGGATGTTTTGAATCAAATAACTTCTCCAAAGATATGTGGAAAGCAGGCTTAGAATATGCTTATAATGAAAGATATTTCCTGAGAGCAGGTTATATGCTTGATGATATGCAAATCGATTATATTTTTGGGTTGACTCTTGGGGCCGGCGCCATGTTTAATTTGGGAGGCACCGAAGTCACCTTTGAATATTCCTGGAATGAAACCAAGTATTTCAATAACACCCAGTATTTCACAGGGAAGGTTCATTTCTAAATCCTGACGAAACTATCTGATTTTAGCCCCGTCGAAAGACGGGGCTATTTTTTTGTTGTCAACAATCCTTTTTGCGGTTTTAATTGGGATATCATGAAATATGGCATTATAACAAGGAATGTCACCGATCTTCGGGCTGAGCCGAAATTTCAATCGGAGCGGAAAAGTCAACTGCTTTTCGATGAACCGGTAACCATAGAAAAAGCTCAAGATGGATACTTTCTTATTCATCAGTCGGATGGATATACCGGATGGGTTGATGAAAGGGCAATTCAAGCGGTGACGCATGAAAATTTCGATATTATATTAAAGAGGATGAATTATCAGGTTGTATCTCCCATCTGCATGATCTCGCCATTGAAGAAAGATACGAAAATCCCGCCGTTTATTTTTTACAGCGCCAGAATTAATTTGGTGGAGAAAAAGGAGAGCCGAGGGATTATCATGACCGGCAAGAATCTACTGGCAAAAATTGCTATCAGAGATATTGCTCCATTGCCGGATGCCGAAAAAACCCAAATTCGCGGCGAAATAATTCTCAAAGAGGCGCGTAAATTTTTGGGAACGCCATATCTTTGGGGAGGGATAACCCCCTTTGGAGTCGATTGCTCCGGTTTGGTGCAAATGGTCTATCGTAATCTTGGCGTTAATTTGCCAAGGGACAGCAAAGACCAGCGCACCTGCGGCGTTAAAATTGATATAAAAGATATAAAGATTGGCGACCTTCTTTTTTTCAAAGGGCATGTGGCCATTGCTATTGATAAACATCGATTGATTCACTCATCCTTAGGGACAGGGGGCGTTTCGTTTAATTCACTCAACCCACGGAACCCGGATTATAGAAAAGACCTCACGGAAATATTTATTGAAGCCAGGAGGGTGATATAATAATAACAGAAATATTCCCTCTGAAATTGCCCCTTAAAAGGCCATTCCGGGTGTCTTCCGGCTCGGCTGAATTCAAGAATAATTATTTTGTTGGAATAAATGGTTTATATTTTGGCGAAGCCGCTTGCTCGGTATTTTATGGTCCTAAAGAATCGGAAATATTGGCTGATTTAGAAAAAGGATGTCAATATATCGATACTGTCAAAAATATTTCATTGGCTTTTATCAGGGAAATCGGAGAATTAGATATTAATCCGGTATCTAAATCGGCTCTGGTAACAGCGGCGCTCCACTATGTTTCCGGCGTTGAGCGAAGATTCCCATGGGATATATTTAATCTTGATGAACCCCCGCTTATTCATACATTATACACGGTTAGCATTGATGAGCCGGAATTGATGATTAAAGAAATTAGGGACAGCAATTATCCCATTATCAAAATAAAAATGGGGTTTGATGAAGATGAATTATTGATTCCCGAATTGAAAAAAATATCAGGCAAAATTTTTAGAATTGATGCCAATGGCGGATGGAGTCCTGAAAAAGCCGAAAGGATGATATTTTTGCTGTCCAAAATCGGAATTGTGCTGATTGAACAACCGACCAAGATAGATGCAATCGATAATTGGCCGCATTTGAAAGGAAAATCCAATACGGAATTGATAATAGATGAGGGATTAAACTTCACCGAGGATTATTTTCGATATGCCGATTATATTGACGGCATAAATATTAAAATGTCCAAGGCGGGGGGAATAATCGAAGCCGTCAAAATTGCAAAGGCGGCGCACAAGGATAGCAAAAAAGTAATGCTGGGATGCATGCTGGAATCCTCAATAGGAATTGCTCCGGCGGTTTATATGGCATCGCTTGGAGACTATTATGACCTCGATGGACCATTGCTTTTGGAAAAAGATTTTACTCAAGGGATAAATTTTAGCATTGAAAAGATATTTGTTACTGAAGATATTATCGGCGGCCCAAAATTAAATAGAGAAATGATAAATGAATAGATATCAGAGATTTGGTTTATTTATATTTGCCATTGTGCTAATACTTTTCCTGTTTCTGCCTCTTCATGCGGAATCGCCAAAGATAAACGTAATCTATCCAAAGATGAATGCTTTGATACCATCGGTTGATTCGACATTTATTTTTGGCTCAGTTACACCGGACGCAGAGTTATCCATAAATGGAGTTGTGATTCCGGTTCATAAAGAAGGGGGATTTATTGCTTTCCTGCCGGTTCATACGGGTGATTTTACATTTAGACTTATTGGCAGGAAAGATGGGGATTCAGTTGAAGTTGATTGGCCGGTCAGAATTGCCGAGGATCCTGCGAAAATTAGAAATGATTCTCTTTATCTGATTAAATCCGACAGCCTTAAAGGGAATTGCAGTTATGCTAATGGTGAAATTCTCGTTGTGGAATTTCGAGGAACGCCGGGGTGTATCGCCTATTTCTCCATTCCAGGATTTTTGGATTCCATCCCAATGGCAGAAACTTTCTCGGAATCTCAAGCCTACTGGGGAGAAACCACTTTTGGGAAAAACGATAGTTTGTTGAACAAAAATATAAGGGGATTATACCGGGGATTTTATTTAATAGATAATGCTCGTCTGGCGGATTCCTCGCTGATAATATACCATTTAACTGTGCCGGACTCAGTAACAATCGCTGAAAAAATAAAAGAGGATACATCGAAATTATCAGACCAAAATATCGACTTCCTCACGAACTTTAGCGGGCGTCAAATTATTGATAGTTCTGATTATTATATTAAAATAAATTCTGATGATTACCCGCGTATGGTTGAATTTATTGATTCGATGCAAATCATTAGGGTTGGCCCAAAACGAGGGTATTTGACAATATTTCAACCGGCGGGAATTATGGCCATGGCAGTTGGATATGAAGGGGATTGGGTAAAATTACAATTATCAGAGACTCAATATGGATGGGTGCAGAGGAAGTCAATCAGGTTTCTCAAAAACGGCTATACACCTATGAAATCGTATATTAAAACCATTAGAGTCGATGAAATATCGGAAGGCTTACTTATTGAAATTCCGCTTGCGGCAAAACATCCATATAGAATTGAGGAAACAGGACAAAAATCCGCGGCAATTCAAATATTCGGCGCCAACTCCGATACAGATTGGATTCGGTATAATTTAGGAAGCAGAACGCAGAGTTTTATAACATGGTCACAGCCGGAGCCTGATTTATATCAAGTGAATTTGAATCTGGATTTTCCCATTTGGGGATATGATACTTATTATGAAGACAATTCACTAAAATGTAAAATCATAAAACCGCCGGAAAATATTAATAAAATTAAAGGTAAAACAATTGTCATTGATCCCGGACATTCGGCGGATCCCGGGGCAATCGGACCGACCGGATTAAAGGAATCTGAGGCCAATCTCAGTATTGCTCTGGCGCTGAAAGAGGAGCTAACCAAAAAGGGCGCCAAAGTGGTAATGACTCGGGACGACATGTCGGATCTTCCATTATACGATCGACCGGCCATTGCCAAGCTCAATATGGCCGACATATTCATATCGACACATAATAATGCCCTGCCTGATGGCGTAAATCCTTTTGTGAATAATGGTATCTCAACATATTATTATCATCTGCATTCAATCGCACTAGCCAGAGAAGTGCAATCTGAGCTATTAGATATCACCCAATTCGGGAATTTCGGATTATACTATGGTAATTTTGCGGTCAATCGCCCCACCCAATATCCTGCGATTCTGATAGAATGCGCTTTTATTATATTGCCCGAGCATGAGGCGATGCTCAGGACGAAGGAATTCCAGAAAAAACTGGCAAAAGGAATTACAAGAGGGGTTGGATTATTTTTAAAAAATTATGGGAAGTGAAAGCGGAAATCAAAAAAGTAGCCTTTTATGGCTAATATGGCTGGGATGCATTGTCGGGGGAATTTTGTTACTGGCCGGGGCATTGAATATTCGCGCTCTGACAACATTAAAGGTCAGACTCGGAGCGGCCTTGTTATTTTCAGCAATCGCTTTGATTGCAGGAAAAGATAAACCGGCCGGGATAATATCTATCGCAGTTGTTTGGATCGCCGTTATAATTACCCTTTTCACTTGAATTAATTCCAATGATAATTGCCAATCCTGAGTGGGTCGATTTGGACTATGGGAAGCGGAGTCTGCGACTAAAGCTTGATCCTGCAATTGCGGAATGGGAAATTATCCAACCGAATGATATTTGCGCGGATAATAAACCTGAGGATTTGTTCCAGCGCTCCGTTGATAATCCAATCGGCTCAGCCCCTTTGGCCAAAATTATATCGCCAAATGATGAAGTCATCATAGTTACTTCAGATGGCACCCGTCCTGTGCCCAATAAGTTTCTGATTCCGGCCATAATTAATAAATGCGGGCTTAAGCCGGAAAATGTAACCGTGCTTGTTGGAACCGGTTCGCATCGCTCGCATTCAAGCTCGGAACTTCAAGAAATATTTGGGCAAGTGTTTCAATCAAAATGTCGCATAATAAATCATGATGCCGGAGATATCGCAAATCTTCAGTCTTTAGGCAGTACGCCAACCGGAATACCCGTTGAGATAAACAAAGCTTATCTTTCTGCCCCCAAAAAGATTGTCATTGGATTTATTGAACCTCACTTTTTTGCCGGCTATTCCGGAGGGCCAAAAGGCATTTGCCCTGCTATTTGCGGCCTAAAGACAATTAATGCTTTTCATTCTTTTAAGATAATTGGGCATCCAAATTCCGATTATGGCATTCTTGATGGCAACCCGCAGTATGAAGCGGCTTGCGAGGTCGCCGCTATGATGCCGCCCGATTTTTTGATCAATGTTGTTTTGAATTCTTCAAAAGAGATTATTTCAA
>JAGVEJ010000074.1 GCA_020058225.1 Candidatus Zixiibacteriota bacterium
ATATTCCGGAACCTCCTTGTTATGCCGGAATATAATACTTAATGTAAACTACCTCATGATAACATCTGTAAACCATGTTATGATACTGTACACGGCGTGTGCCCTTCTTAAATTGTTTCATAGGGCGCATGCCATGCGCCCCTACGATTATCCACCGTCCGTCTGCGGCGGCGGACTAACGCCGCTTAAAAAAGGACACGCCGCGGCGTGTCACTACTCTATATCAGCAGACACTGTGTCGAAACCACAAGGGTTTCGACCTACTTTTTCTACAACAATGGACGACATATTCCGGTCTTTTTCAATAAGTACTACACTGTGGGCGCCTTTCTGTCGATAATCAAAATGTGAATATGAAACCCAAGATACCCGGGTTCCGGCTTGAAATACAACTCGGACTATCTCTTATTATTCTTGTACTCGTTATCCTTAATTTTGCCTCGCATTATGCGCTTTTCCGCATCCGGCAGTCCCTTGAAGAGGGCATCAAAGATCGACTAACCGAAGCGGCGGTATTCACTGCCAACAGCATTATTAAAGAGAAGACAACTGTCATGCCGGATTCCGTTATCATGTATATTCAAAGACAATATTCATTGGAATCATTATTGGTTATTCCTATGACCTATGAAAGAGTCATGGCAATACAGAACCGCCAATTTACAGATTCGCTTTTTCCAATGATGGAGTCTTCTTCAACTGTGGACGATTGGGCCGGAATTTTGTGTAATCAACCGATTTATAGCCACAGGCGAGGCTCTCCCAAGACTCTGCTTCTGTTTCCCATCGAATATATTGGATCTAAATATGCCATTATGATAGTCGGCGAAAGCAGTATTTTAGGCTCAGTAGAAAACGCCGGTTCCATACTCATCTTTTTTGGGATTCTTGGAGCGGCGATAATTGTTTTTGTTTCCGTTAAATTTATTCACTTCATAGTAAACCCATTTGAACGTCTGAAAGAAAAGGCCGTTGAATCAGGCAAATATGATAGGTCTAATGGCGATGAGGTTTCGGCGCTCATCAGATCCTATGAAATCATTATTGATGATTTAAAACAGAAAGAGCAGGACCTTGTACGGCTTAATGAAATTATTATCCGACGGGCCGAGGACCTCGAAGTTTATAGCAATTATGTGCTTCGGTCGATTAATACCGGCATTATAACTATTGACGCATATAAAAAAATCTCTACGATTAATCGTGCCGCCATTGATATGCTTGGTTTGAAAGATGAGGATATTATTGGCGGAGATTCAGCTTCGGTTCTTTTGCCATTTCCTCAATTGATGGAATTGGTTACTGATTATTATGATGGTATGCGGAACATTAATAACAAGGAAATCCGTTTAATAGGAAAAGATAAAGCAGTCTATTTTTTAACTACATCACTTTCGCCACTGGTTGATAGTCGCGGAACCGGTATAGGATTGTCAATCATCCTGAATGACCATACCGAGTTTTTGAAATTACAGGAAGAGCTCGAGCTTAACAGAAGGATGGCCTCATTAGGCGAAATGTCCGGGGGGCTTGCCCACCAGCTAAGGAACTCGACTGCCGCCATTGTTGGATTTGCCAAATTGATAGAAAAAAGGCTTGGAGAGGATACTAATGCGCGGGAGAATTTGAAAATGCTTTTAAATGAGGCTATGGATGCATCAGCGTTGGTGGGGAGGTTTCTTGATTTTGCCCGTCCTTTACACCTTGCGCCGGAAGAATTTGAGCTTACCGGTTTCCTGACAGATATTGTGGCATCATTTAGGCGCAAATTCCCCAAAATTTGCATAGAGGATCATTCATTGAAGTCTTCCCCGATAAAAATATCAGGCGATTCATTACTTCTTAAGCAGGCCTTAGGCAATATTATTGATAATGCCTGCCGGGCCGCCGGTAATGCCAGAGGGAATGTAACGATTGGAGCAAAAAGACAAGGCCAATTGGCTGAAATTATCATATCCGATAATGGGCATGGGATACCTGAAGATATTAAAGATAAAATATTTACCCCTTTTGTTTCAGATTCTCCCTCCGGCTCAGGACTTGGGTTACCTTTGTCCCGCAAAATTATTATTATGCATGGCGGGAGAGTAACTTTTGAATCCGAGCCGGATAGCGGGACTATTTTTACTATATCACTTCCAATAATGCAAATACCGGTTCAGGAGAAATCGAAAATAGAGATGGCGGGCAGACGTCCATAAAACAGTTGCCAGATTTGCCGATTTTCCCTATATTCGGCGCTGAAAATAGTATGGAGGTATGATGATTTCTCCCAGTGATTTCAGAAAAGGTCTGAAACTGATGTTTGAAGGTTCCCCTTATATTATCGTTGATTTTATGCATGTGAAGATGGGGAGAGGGCGTCCCCATGTCAAAGCTAAAATGAAACATCTAATGACGGGTCAGATAATTGAAAAATCATTTTTGACAACGGAATCTTTCAAACCCCCCGATCTTCAGATCAGATCAATGCAATTCCTCTACGCTCAGGGTAATGAATATGCATTTATGGATTCCCAAACCTACGACCAGATTACCTTAGACGAAGAGCATCTTGGTGATCCCCGATGGTATTTGATGGAAAATCATGAATATGATGTTCTCTTCTTCGAAGGCCGCCCAATTTCATTGGAATTGCCGGCCTCTGTTGTTCTGGTAGTTACGGAGTCTGAGCCGGCGGTTAAGGGGGATTCCGTTTCCAACATAATGAAACCGGCTACCCTTGAGACCGGCCTTAAAATCAAAGTTCCTCTTTTTGTGAAGGAGGGGGATAAGGTCAGAGTCGATACCCGTACCGGCGAATATCTTGAACGAGCCAATTGACAATTCCGGCAAGATTCTTGGCATTGACGAATCCGGCAAGGGCGACTTCTTCGGTCCCCTTGTCATAGCCGGCGTTCTTGCCGACCCTACCGGCGCTTTGGCGTTGAAGAGAGCGGGCGTCAAAGACTCCAAGAAGTTGGCCGACAAGAAAATTCTTGATTTGAGTCACTGGATAGTACAAAATTTTGTTCATTCAATTGTTATAATTGGGCCGGAAAAATATAATCAATTATATTCCAAGATTGCCAATCTGAATAAACTTCTTGCTTGGGGGCATAGCCGCATCATAGAAAATATTGCCGCCGATAATCAAATTGATATGGCCATTTCGGATAAATTCGGCAGAACCGACTTCATTGAGCGAGCGCTAATGGAAAAAGGGCGGCAAGTTAAACTTATTCAAGAAGTAAGGGCAGAATCAATAGTGCAGGTTGCGGCCGCTTCAATTCTTGCCCGCGCAGGATTTGTTCAATGTATGGCAAAACTTTCCGGGCAGTACAAGATGACCTTGCCCAAGGGCGCCTCCGGTATGGTTGATAAGGCGGCGATGGAATTTGTCGGAAAATTTGGGACTGATAGCTTAGCAAAAGTGGCAAAATTACATTTTAAGAATTTCAAGAGGGTTATGAAATGAAAACCAATCGCATTGGAATTAGTATTCTTTGCGACAATAAGTCAGGTTCATCAGAAATTCTTCATAAGACGGTTAGATACTCTCTCGACCAAATTCAAAAAAGTCCATCATCAAGAACGATTGCTAACACCCGGAAATTTCTTGCCATGATTGCAAAGAAACTCCGGGTGATGGCCGGAGTTGTCGATGGAGTAAGCCATATTTTGGCCCATTAAGTCATCGAATAATAAAGGGGCGCCTGCGTTAGCAGACCCCCCCTAACGTGGAACCTAAAACCTCAGAAAACAACTAAAATTGCCTTTTGGCGGAAATCTCTCCTGTTACCTGCCCCTCAGGATACTCATCACTTTTGACATTATTGGCATATTTTACCAATCCGACGTTTTTTCCATACCAATAATAGTTTGTATATTCCCTTGATTTATTTTCTACTCTGATGCAATTTTTATATATTGCGCCATTTTCAAGCTCAACGTCTTCGATGGCCGTTATTTGGAAATAATTGGAGCCAATAGTGGGATAGTTTTTGCCCGGCGCAATACTCTTAATATTATCATCATCCTGCGTGACGCTATCAATCACTATTACCGCGCTTGTGTCTTCTTTTTGTTGGAAATAATCATCATCAACAATATCGATAAAATTGTTGGTATCAAAAAGAGAGGTAACAGGTTCAAACCGCGTCCATGTATGTCCAACTTCGAATGGCGTCTCGAGTATTTTTTCTGCCTGCGCTTGTTCATTTTCATAGAAATATATGGCATTATCGCTATGGACAATATACCCGGTATCTTTGAACGAGGGATATTCCACATACTGTGAAAGCCATGGGTACAAGGTGAGTCCGTTTAAGGTTACCTCCCCGCCCAGAGTGAATGTTATATGAGTTACTGACTCAATTATATTGTTTGTGATTTTATACTGCGAAGCAGTTCCCGGTTCAAGAGGGAAATACTCATCAACAGTGTCTGCTTTATCATTGACCGAAATTAATCCGGTTTCTTCCGAACAACTTAGTATGAAAACCAGAATGAGTAGGCTTAGCAATACAAAAAATAGGTAATTGATATATCTTTTCATTTTACCTCCCCCCTCACAAAATGCGAGAGTCGCTTGGCCGCTGATAGTCTTGGGCGGAATAATGCAATTCCAATGCCTGAAATGTCATGACCGTATAATCCAATGATTGAATTGCCGTTACCGCCAATGGTCAGATTTTGCACATCATGTTTAGAATGTCAAATTATGGGCATTTGCCGATGCGATATGGGGATAGGTCATTGGCTTCAGAAATTTCCAAGTTTGCCGAAAATAAGGATAAATATAACTCCAAGGCTGTTAACCGATAGATATTAAGGAGGGCTGCCTTGTCCCAATTTATTATTGATCTGCTTTTCTCGTCCATTTTTGTCCTTCTTATAATCCTTTTAATAAAAGTTCGCGAGAAGGCTTTCATCGATAACAGCGAGAGTTTTTATTATACATTTGGTGGATTAACCGCGCTTGGGCTCGTATCCTTGATGCAACTTGCAGATCATCAGAATCTTTTTGAATCATTTCCATTTCTATCGGAACCTATATATCAGGAATTGGTTAAGGTTATAGGAATAGTGACCGGAGTCGCCATGATGATTGCGGGCATTTCAATCTGGCTCCCATCCAAAAAGAAAAAAGAAACTATCTCAATGGAGCACACCATGGGAATAGAAGTTTTGGACAAAATCGAGAGGCAAATCGTTAATATTGAAGATATCAATCATCTCTTCAATTCATTGCCGGAAATAATAAAAAAATATATTGGTATTCACTCCATGGCGGTCTTTCGTCTATTCCATAAAGGCGGTAATTTCATTTGTACCAATAACTACGGTTTTGATGAAAGTGTCGGAGAAAAAATACAAAAGGCCATATTCCCCGGCAACAGCCTATCCTCGCTTTATGAGGCAATGCAGAATTTATATTTTCCAGATCATTATGTTCCCATCAAGACCGGCGATGAAGTCGGCGCCATCATATTTTTCTGGGGAAATGAAGTCGATGGTTTTAGTAATGAGGAAAGATTTCTTCTGAATAAAATAGGTCAATCCTTATCAATCCGCCTGACTTCGTCTTATGAGGGCGCAAAGGAATCATTTTATGCCAAGAGTTTCGGGCTTTTACTTCAGGCCAACAGAGCTCTCTCACAAAAATCGGAGTTTCGTGGAAATTTGGAGGTTTTTTATAGAATAATCAGTCAGGCCTTCGGTATTGAATTTTTATCCTTGACTATTCCGGAGAAGCGACAAAAAAACCTTCTTAGATATGTTTTTGGAATTGGCGGAAATATGCTTCGCGATGGACTCAATAATCCTCTCTTCAGGGATGATTATCTTGAGAGGGTAATGGAAAGCAAAAAGGGGATGGTGGTTGATGATATTGCCTCCAATTCCGAGATGGAAGCCGATTCTCTTTTCCAGAGTTGTGGTCAACGAAGTCTGATAAATGTACCCATAATAAACTATGGAAGAGTTATTGCGGTTCTGACCGTAGGTCATTCGCATCCCCATCGTTTTGCCGTGCGGGATCTTCTTCTTGCCGAGACATTATGTATGGCCATTGCTCCGATTATTGAGGGTGAAATATCCCGCCGCGCCAATTTTGAACGTGACCGCTACATTGGGGCGCTTTCGTCGTTTCAGGCGGCAATCGATAAATATGAAGACATTGACTCTCTCTATAGAGCCGCTACGGAGATTCTGGTTGAAAATATTAGTACAACTATGGCTCGGGTAACAATGCTTAATACTGAAAGAACGGAACTTATCACCAGAGCTTTCAGGTCGGTTAGGCCTTTTGAGGATGTCAAAACTGATAATGTTGCTCTATCCAGAGAAATGACTCCTTGGCATAATATGGTAATTTCCGAACATCGCCCGCTCCTGATTAATCAGAAGGACCCGGAAGCTTATATGGATTACGGTGAGGTGGAATCGCTTGTCATAAGCGGAGCACAATCGGCCTTGATGGTTCCAATACTTGTAAATGGCGTTGTGTTTGGCGTTATCACCTTGGGTGAAATGCGAAGCTGGGAGCGCACCTCTTATGATTCAGCGAGTATAAGCTTCTGTAGGGGTGTTGCCGCTACTGTAGCAAGTGGAATCAAAGTGATTTTACAGGCGAAAGCTTTACTAAAGGGTATGTCCATGAGCGGCGTTTCTGCTTCATCAGAGGCCAAGGTATCACATCTCGATGTTTGTAGGGAGTTCAGGACACCCCTTTCAAGCCTCAGGGGTTCTATCGAATTGCTGAAGCAAAAAGGAATTGGGCAGGAGGAGGAATCGGAAGAAATTCTCACTCTTATGGAAAATTCGACTGACAGGATGATTTCCCTTTTGAATCGTGAGTAGAAGATAACTCTGAAACAGCAACGGGTCACACAGCGTGGCGATGCTCTTGATGGATTGAATGAGCTATAAAATAAAAGTTTTAAATAATCAGCAATATTCTGAACTTATATCGAAAAAGGATTCAATTCTTTTCACGAATAAGATAAGATTGTATTTAACCACCATCCTTCCGGGATTATATTTTTCCGTTACTGATAAAATTATCAGTCAGCATAATGAGAAATTCCTTTTCGTCCCTAATTCCATATTGAATGCTAATTATCCGCCGGATATATTTGACAATATTGTATATAAGAAATTTGAATTGAATACTACATCGATTCCTTTTGATGAGAAAATATTTGTTCCGGTCACTGTTGATGGCATTGTTGTGGGTGGAATTGTCTGTGATGAAGATTATCAAGACCGGACCGATTGGGACAACCTTATAAATGAATTTTCAATTTCCGAATATTTTAGTCTGATATTTAACATTAATGATCGGCTGGCATCGGGCGATGCTATCGCTTTGCAGATGCTGAATCTAATGTCCGCCAAAAGGGCGGTTGATTCATTCATGCGGGCGATTCCGGATTGGCTTGTTGAATTTCTTGGGGGAGGTTTGGCATCATTTTATTATAAATCCGGGGGCGAATATGTTTTGCGAAAAATGTCCGGACAGGGCTCTTATTATGGCGAAACGCCATCATATATAAATGAAGAAGATGCCAAGATTTTCAATTCAGCAATTGCGGATGGTCGGTTTTTTCTACCTGCGGGCGTTTTGCCCAATTATATAACGGAAATAGCGGCTCCTCCTCCGATAAGGTTTATCATGGGCGGAAAACTTGGAAGTGATTTGGAGTATTTGCTGACCGGAGTTGTCCCTAATATTACATCATATTCATTTGCCCTATTCTTCCAGAGATTCCAGACGATTTTGGAAGGATTATCGGAGAAGCATTTTTCCAGCGAGCCAATATGGCACAGAATTTTCTCGACTTTGAATGAAATGTCGGAGGCCGGCCAAACTTACCAAAAAATGTTCGAATTTTTATATCCCATAATCAATGAACATGTCAATATTAATCGTCTTGGCATGGCTCGTTATAACCAATTCGAAAATCGGTTTGAGATTGAAAGCGATGTTCATCAATTCGGCAAATCTTATTTCTCAGAATTCGCGACGTTGCCCGTATCAGGCTCAGATTTGGAGTATATCATTCGAACGGGCAAATTCCATTTTAAATCCATTCAGACTCCATCCATAAACAATAAATTGGAATATCAAGCCTATAAAGAAGGGGCTCGTTCCATTCTTATGGCGCCGATCAGTTTCAATGGAAATATCACAGGGGTTTTGGGCGCCTGCTCACCAATGACTGATGATCATTTGAAAAAGAATGTTAATATTTTTGAAACGATTGCGGATTATATCGGGAAGCTTTTTGCCATTAAAGAATTTAGACGGACAGCTGATATTCATTTGCGTCAATCATCGGAATTGCAAGGAAAACTTGCTTCCCTTGAGAATCTTAGAATTTTGGGCGAGCTGGCCGGCGGAGTATTTCACGATTTGAATAATGTTTTGGCAGCGATATTAGGTCGATGCCAAATTCTTCAGGGAAAGGTTAGCTCCCTGCCTGAGAGCGAATTGGTCAATAAAATGATGCGGGATCTGAGCCTAATCGAAAAGTCTGCCATCGATTCGGGAGAAATATTGAACCGCCTACGGCAACTTTCTCAATCGAGAAGGGGGGGCAGTGAACAGGTTATCACCGTTCTTGAAATCATTGATGATTCCATTGAAATGGTTAAACCTCGTTGGGAGAGACTAAGCCAGGAAAAGGGTCTGAAGATTGTTTTAAAGAAAGATGTCCCTGATGATATAAAAATTAAAGTTGATCCCGCAAGCATGAGGGAGGTTTTTACAAATCTACTGCTTAATTCGTTGGATGCCTTTTCATCCAGTGGCGAGATTGGTATTAGTTGTAGGCAGGTAAAAGAACGGGTAAGCATCTTCATTAATGATAACGCTTCAGGGATTCCGCAGGATATCATCGATAAAATTTTCGATCCATTTTTTACGACCAAAGGTGAAAAAGGCACAGGGCTTGGGCTTTCGCTAAGCAAAAAGATAATTGAGTCTCACGGCGGCCAGATTGAAGCTAATTCTACTTTGGAAAAGGGGACTAAATTCATTATCGAGCTTCCTGTTTTTCGCTCTGATGAAATTCAACCAGAAAAAAAATATATTCCTTCTATTGGACGAAAACGCTCCCGTGTTCTTATTATAGAAGATAGGTCGGAGATGAAGGATATTTTACAGGAATCTTTGGCCGAACATGGATATGATGTTTCGGTTACATCAAGCGGCGAAGAAGCAATTGCAACGCTTGGGAAGGCCAAGTTTGATGCTTTAATAGTTGATCTCGGGCTCCCGGGAATTAGCGGTTTAGAATTGGCCGGCCAAATAAAAGGATTTGACAGAAAAATTAGAATTATTCTGATAAGCGGATGGGAAATTGAACAGAGTATCAGTGACCTGATGTCGATTGGCATTGACAGTGTCATGACCAAACCGTTCAAGCTTGAAGCGATTCTTGAGACCTTAAGTAATCTCTTGGAGCAGAAAGAAGAAGTCGATTCGCAGGCACTATAGTATAGTTTTCATATAATACCACCGATATTTTTTGTTTATGGGCAGACCGGAGATAAACCCTGCTTGTAGAGAAAATTAATCAAGTAGGTTATATCCGAAATGTTTGTGGCGCCATTTCCATTTGCATCACCAGCCGCGGGGGGCTTGGGAGCGGAACCATTTTTGTAGAGAAAATTAATAATGTATGTGATATCGAGCAAATTAATAACTCCATTTCCATCGGCATCGCCACAAATAAAACCAGGATATACCCACATATCCCCATAAACGGGGAATCCGCTAAGGGGACCTGGGCCTGCGCCGCCATATAGTACAATCTTGCCAAGTCCCTCATGAAAAGTCATCCCTGCATCCCAACGAGAGCCAAGCCCCGTTCCAACTACCTTACTCCATGAAATGCCATCAAATTCCCAAGTATCATTATAGAAGATGTCAGCAGGGTCAAATCTATTAACACCCCCATAAAGTAGCACTTTTTCCCTTATTGGATCATTCGCCATCATGTGCCAGAGACGCGCTTCTGGCCCCTGAACATCAATTTGCACCCAATTATATCCATCCCATTCCCATGTGTCACCGAAAGTCTCACCATCATAGGAAGATTGGCCGCCAAATAGAACACATTTCCCCCTTTTAGCGTCATAGGCCATTCTTGGAAATATCCTTGGTGGTGGGCCTTCACTCGATCGCAATTCCCAACTGGTTCCATCCCATTCCCAAGTTTCATTGAAAATTGTTTGGTAGTATGAACCGCCAAAAAGAACAACCCTCTGACGCCCGATATCATAGGCAAATGCACAGTTGGCGCGTGGTGATGGCGCTGGGACATCTCTCAACGACCATGATAAGCCATCCCAAATCCATGTATCGCCAAGATAGGAGTCCGGATGAGTCCATCCTCCGAATAATATGGAATTTTGACGGGCATCATCATAGACCATAAGGAAATTAGCTCGCGGGCCTGGTCCGTCGTAAGTTACGAACTGCCATTCGTTCAAATTCCATTCCCATGTATCTTGAATTAATTCAGTTCCAGTCATCTCACCATTACAAAGCACCAGTTTATTCAGAATTCTGTCATAAGAAAAGCCCGGACCGCCTCTTTTGGGCCCACTGCTGTCAATAAATTGCCATCCAAAATTGAGATTGTTTGCCAATGCTTCTGACGGAATAGTGGTCATTTCATTCAGCTGATTCAATTTGGTGGCAGAATCTGCGGCAAGAATCAGAGATGATAGTATTAAAATAATGCCAATAACAAAGAAAAATAGCACTCTTAACATATTTCCCTCCAAAGAAGGCAGGTAGTTATTGAACCTCTCGATTGCAAGTTCGGATATTACTCTTATTCTAATATAGAATATATTTTGGCATTGTCAATGCCTGAAGCGATGAACCCTCCATTTTTCTCCTTGATTTTGCGGTAATAGGGCGTATATTATCTGAGATTCTTCGGGGTGAGGTGAAATTCCTCAATCGGCGGTAAAGGCCGCGACTCCCCGTATGCGGGGATTGAACCGGTGAAACTCCGGTCCCGACGGTAAAGTCCGGATGGGAGAAGAATCGTAAGGCTATAGTATTATCCGGATTTTCTCCCCCCGATCTATCATTGGGTTTTTTTATGGTGAATAAGGACGCAGAAAAATATCTAAAAATGACGCTGGAACTGGCCGCCAAAGGAAGGGGGGCAACATCCCCAAATCCGATGGTTGGCGCTGTAATTGTCAAAAATGGTAGAATTGTGGGTCAGGGGTATCATAAATGTGCCGGCGGTCCTCATGCCGAAATTGTGGCCATCAATGAGGCGCGCGAGAAGGCTTCCGGCGCTACGTTATATGTTAATCTTGAGCCGTGCTGTCATTATGGCCGAACCTCCCCGTGTACTCAAGCAATTGTTGATGCCGGCATTAAAGAGGTCATTTTCGCAATGAAAGACCCCAACCCCAAGGTCAATGGCAAAGGAATGGCGATACTTAAAAAGTCGGGGATAAGGGTATCTTATGGTCTCCTTGAAGAGGAATCACGATATCTTAATGAAGCCTATATAAAATATATCAAAACAGACATTCCCTTTGTGATATTAAAAATGGCCCAATCACTTGATGGCCGTATTGCTACATCCATAGGAGATTCTCATTGGATATCCTGCCGCGAGGCGAGAAAGTTTGCCCACCAATTGCGCACCGAATCCGATGCGGTTGTTGTCGGAAAGGGAACGGTCAATGCCGATAATCCAAAATTGAATGTCAGGTTGGTAAAAGGGAAAAATCCATATCGAATAATTTTATCGCGTCAAGCCGATTTCTCGCCCAACTTGAATTTATTCAAGCATAATAATGATGCTCGGACGATTTTGGCTACGTCGAAATCCAGCGCCGGAAAGTTGAAAGCCAAAAATCTAATTATCTGGGAAATCAAGGAAAACAAAAAGGGTTTAATTCTTGATGACTTTCTCAGAAGAGCAGGGCAATTCGGGATTCAGACCCTTCTAATTGAAGGCGGCAGTCGATTGGCAACTTCGTTTTTGCGACAGAGATTGGTGGATAAAATTCATCTCATGATTGCGCCTATGATAATTGGCAAGGGAAAAGAGTCCGTTGACGAATTGAATATTAAGAAACTAAGGAATGCAATTAAATTTGACAGTTACATATATCATCCTTGCGGAAGCGATATCCTTTTTACCGGATATCCAGAGAGAAAATAATGTTTACCGGCATTGTGGAGACAATCGGAACAATTACGGAAATTGGGCAAAAGCAGAATTATAAAGCGCTGTCCATTATGCCGGTTATTCCATTTATGGGCCTCTCTCTTGGCGAGTCAATTGCAGTTGATGGATGTTGTCTGACCGTCATAAATTTGAATGAAAAGACTTTTATCGTAGAGGCTTCCCCTGAAAGCATTCGGCATACTGTAATTGGGGATTATAAAGTTGGGACAAAAGCAAATCTGGAAAGGGCATTGCAACCCACCTCCCGGTTGGGAGGGCATTTTGTCACCGGTCACATTGATTGCGTGGGAGTTATCGATAAAGTAAAGAGGCATGGAGATATTCTCGAAATCTATATGCAATATTCTTCGGAGTATGATGATTATATTATTCCCAAAGGTTCAATTGCAGTTAGCGGCATTAGTCTCACCGTTAATCGTGTTGAAGGAAATATTTTCTCCGTGAATCTGATTCCACATACTCGGAACATTACCACCATCGATATGTTAAAAACAGGCGATAAAGTCAATTTGGAATTCGATATAATCGGCAAATATATTGCTAAGATGCTTAAGAAAGAAGAAAAAGATAAATTAACCATAGAAAAACTCATTAATAGTGGATGGTAAATTTCTAATTGGAGATAAGATGTTCAAGTTTGATGAAATTGGTGATGCCATAGAAGATATAAGACAGGGGCGTATTGTCATTGTGGTCGATGATGAAGATCGTGAGAACGAGGGTGATTTTATTATGTCTGCCGAAAAGATCACGCCGGAGGCAGTCAATTTTTTGGCTTTGCATGGGCGCGGCTTGATTTGTGTTCCATTAACGGAAGATAGAATAGAACGATTGAAACTTCATCCTATGGTCGAATCCAACAGCGCCCTTCATGGCACCCGCTTTACCGTATCGGTTGATGCCTGCAAGGGAACATCAACCGGCATTTCAGCCGCAGACCGCGCTACCACGATTCAAGTATTGGTCGATGATCATTCCATTCCGGAGGACCTATGTCGTCCCGGGCATATTTTCCCAATACAGGCGCTTGACGGCGGCGTGTTATCTCGTGCCGGCCATACCGAAGCCTCAGTTGATTTATGTCGCCTTGCCGGATTAAAGCCGGTAGGGGTACTCTGTGAAATAATGGATCATGATGGCACTATGGCGCGTGTCCCGCGATTGATGGAGATGGCCAAAGAATTCAATTTCAGGATTATTACTGTCAAAGATTTAATTGAATATCGCCGACGGAATGAGAAACTTATAGATAAAATTACTACGGTTAACTTCCCAACCAGATATGGCATTTTCAATCTTCATCTATATAAATCACAGATTGATGAGCATCATCATTTGGCTGTAGTCAAGGGTGATGTGGCGGGAAAGAAGAATATTCTGGTAAGAGTGCATTCACAGTGTTTAACCGGCGATGTTTTTGGTTCTGCTCGATGCGACTGTGGGGAGCAGTTGGCCTCGGCCTTAAAGATGATTGAAAAAGAGGGCGCTGGAGTTCTGCTATACATGAGGCAGGAAGGTAGGGGAATTGGTTTGGCCAATAAATTGCTTGCCTATAAACTTCAGGATCAGGGGAAAGACACTGTTGAAGCGAATAATGAACTTGGGTTTGCCGCTGATTTGCGTGATTATGGTATTGGCGCCCAGATACTGGTTGATTTGGGATTAAGCGCAATTCGACTAATAACCAACAATCCCCGTAAGATTGTGGGACTTGAAGGATATGGTTTGACCATATCCGAAAGAGTGCCGCTTCAAATCACACCGACAAAGTATAATTTGAAATATTTGGAAACCAAACGCGACAAACTGGGACATTTACTGTCAATTCTATAGGAGCTGTTTTATGCAATACAATGAAATCGTCGGAAAGCTTAATGCCTCGGGGCTTAAATTTGCGATTGTGGTTAGCAGGTTTAATAGCCTATTGACCGCAAAATTACTGGAAGGGGCGGTCGATTGTCTGGTGCGTCACCAGGCCGATGAAAAATCGATTACCGTCATCTGGGTGCCCGGATCATTTGAAATTCCCTACGCGGCTTCAAAGCTGATTGCCACTAAAAATTATGACGCCATCATCTGTCTGGGGGCAGTTATAAAAGGCGACACTCCTCATTTTGATTTCATCGCCACTGAAGCCGCCAAAGGCATTGCCAAATTGGCGCTTGATTCCGGAATGCCCGTTATTTTTGGTATTATCACGGCCGATACCTTGGAACAAGCCATTGAGCGGGCGGGAACCAAAGCGGGCAATAAAGGATGGGATGCCTCTTTGACAGCTATTGAAATGGCCAATTTATATCGTGAAATTGACAGATGATGAGTAATCGTCATCGTGCGCGTGAATTGGTGCTCAAAGCATTGTATGCTTTTGAACAGGGTGGCCAAACCAAGGATGAAATCCGCCTATCTATAATTGATGATAGCGGTCTTGATGTTAATGCAATCAAGTTCGCCGATACACTTTATGATTTAACCATCGATAATTTAAAAAAGATAGATAAGCAGATATCGAATCTGGCCACCAATTGGAAACTTGATAGAATAGCCATTGTCGATAAAAATATAATTCGCATGGCAATTTGCGAAGTCGAATATATGCCGGATATTCCAATCAAGGTCGCCATAAATGAGGCAATCGAATTGGCGAAGCGGTATAGCACTTTGGAATCTGCTTCTTTTGTGAACGGGATATTGGATAGGGTGATGCATGAAAAGGCCGGTGAATAATTTATTTTGGCAAAATATATGATTATGCTACAACTATTGATTTGCCTATTCCCTTCTTTCATTCAGGTGCCAATACGGCGGCTTCTTGGCGCCAGAATTGGAAAGCGATCGAAGATTAGGTTGGGGACTATATTAAAATATAATCATTTGATTATTGATGAAAATGTTTCTATCGGACCATTTTGTTATATACAGGGACATGATATTTCAATCGGTTCAAATACTTTAGTAAGACCACTTACAATTTTAATTGCACATACAATAAAACTTGGCCAATATGTCCATATCGCGCCGTCGGCAGTTATAAAAGGGGACAGTAATTTCAATCAGTCCTTTTTTGAGGTTGGCGATCATAGTCGAATATTCCCGTTCTGTTGGCTTGAACCCGGGCAGGGGATTAGAATTGGGAAGCATGTTGGAATAGGTGGCCATACTCTGATATTTACTCATGGAGTTTGGCCAGATTATCTTAAAAATGGGCCTGTTAGTTTTGGCGCTGTTATCCTTGAGGATAATGTTTGGCTTCCATGGCGGGTCTTTATTCTGCCTAATGTGACTATCGGACATGATTCAATCATTGGCGGCGGTTCAATAGTTAATCGCTCTATTCCAGCCAATTCTTTGGCAGGCGGCATTCCCGCCAGAGTTATTAAGGAAGGAATTGGCAACCCCTTGACCATTGAAGATAAAATGGCAAGATCATGCGAAATATTGGCTTCCTATGTTGATTATTGCAATCAAAAGGGATTTGAATGGCATTATAAAATTGAAAATAATACTATTGTATGTGATCATTGTATTTCTATAGATAGTATGGAGCATCTGCGCTCGGGGGATATCCTTTTTGCTGTTAATAGAAATTTAACAGATACTGAAATAAAAATGTTGCTTGAAAAAAATATTGCGATCATCTGCCATTCAAGGCTTACCGCGTATTCGAAAGCTTATTCACGCCATATTTCTGAATTTGTGAAATTTCTGCGAAGATATGGTATAAGAATGTATATTTCGAGGGTAATATAAGATGTCTTTAATCCTGCGTATAGATGTGGATAAGCCTTTTGGCACTTCGTGCCTGATCAAGAGGATTATTAGTAAAACCCGTGAGGACTACTGGCTCCCAGCATTAAAGAACCTTGGTTATTTAAGGCATGCCAAAGAATTTATTTCTATTCTGAATCAACACTCTATCAAAGCTCATATCTATTTTCGCATGTGCACGGCTCCCGATCAATCGACACTTTCCGAGGTGATAGAAGGTGAACATCTTATTGGATTGCATTGTGAGAACACTAAGAGTTTTGAATCATTTAATCAGGAATTGCAGAGATTCAAGTCTTTAATTGGAAACACCCATATCGATTCATTTACCAAGCATGGTTCGGGGACACTAAAACTGGGGAGAAATCATTATCCACCCTATGAGCCCGAAAAATATAAGGATTGGGCGCAAAAAATAGGTCTAAACTATTATTTTGGTAATGGCATTATTTCTGAATTGGCATCTTTAGAAACTGTGAAAACGTTTTATCCGGAAATGTTTTGGATCGAAGCTGACTATCGTCATCCAAATGCTTCCAAACTGGAAAAGATTATTGATATATCACAGAGCCATAAGGTCGCGGTTTTGATTCACCCATGCAATTATTATTCCAGAGTTCAGGTCAAAAAGGACTTTGATTATTTATTAAGGCAGACTTCTTCAGGTCGAATAAATTGGGCTTTATCCTAATTTTTCTCCAATAAAAAGGTCGGAGAGAATTTTCTCCACAAAAAAAGGGCGCATTCATGCGCCCTTTAATTAAACTTATGGTCTTAATTAGAACCTGCGACGATTGCCGCTATAGCCGCCGCCACCGCCGCCACGGGAATCGCGACGAGCGCCGCCGCCGCCACCGCCACCGCCTTCGGTCCGCGGACGAGCTTCATTCACATTAAGGGAACGGCCGCTGAGATCGGTACCATTCAGGCCATTAATCGCGGCCTGTCCTTCGGTCTTGTTCGGCATTTCCACAAATCCAAATCCTCTCGGCTCACCACTAAATTTATCTTTAATGATGGTGACTTTGGAAACTTCGCCATAACCTTCAAAAGCCTTGCGAAGGCCATTCTCTTCGACGTCACGCGAAAGGTTGCCTACGTAAATGTTCATTTCATTTCTCCGAATTTGTTTATCCCTTAACGAGTTTTTTCTTTTTAATATCGCAACCGGGATAAACCGGTTATTTGCGCTTTATTGCGCTATTATCTCCTGATTATTCTTTCCACAAGTGAATGACCGAATGATACAGACCTTGGCGAAGCCTAATTAAAGAGATTATTCATTACATGATAATGTATCGACAAATTAATCAAAGTCAATTACTTTTTTTTGAATTCACGAGAATTTTTTTCATTGCTTTTTATAACAAAGTTTGGTCCATTTGGTTCCCGAAAAGCAATATATTAAACTTCCGAGCCAAGATTTGACAGTGTTTTTTATACAACCTCAGGTTGTCGATTGGGCATATTTACAGTAATTTTGTTTCGTTCTCTATTCGCTTCTTCTTAAAACATGCCATTTTAACTCTGGACAATGACGGCAAATTTGTTATATTTTAACTCTATTTTGTAGAAAGTTAGTAAATATTTTCGGCAAGAGAAGCTGTGAATGACTAAAAATCCCGATTTTCGGCTCAATAAATTTGATCGCGCCAATGCCGCTATTGGGGCGGCGGTTTTTATTATCTCATTTGTTGTTTATAATTTAACCAAAGCGCCAACTTTTTCCTTTTGGGATTGCGGTGAATTTGTGGCCTGCGCCTATATTCTTGGAATTCCTCATCCTCCGGGGTCACCATTATATGTTATTTTGGGAAGGATTTTTTCCGTCTTGCCTATCGCGGCTGATATTGCTGTCAGGATAAATTTGCTATCTGTGGTTGCTTCTGCCGCGGGAGCGCTTTTTGGATATTTGGCTACCGTTCGAATTATACGATTTTGGTTTAATGATAAAGATAATTTTCAGAAACGAATTATCACCTACATTGGCGGTTTCACCGCGGCACTCTTTATGGCTTTCTCCAATACAAATTGGGGTAATTCTGTTGAGGCCGAGGTTTATGCTATCGCCATCTTGATAATGATGGTAATTTTATGGCTGGCTCTTCGCTATTTCGAGAGTAAGGAAACTGCGATGGGTAGCCGGAATATGCTTTTAATGGTCTATTTGGGTCTTCTCGGGGTTGGTATTCATCTTACGCTATATGTGGTTGTACCGGTTTTTGCTTTATATTTTATCATGAAAAGGGAGGCTGGTGCTAGGGAATGGGGGATTGTCGCGGCATTTTTTGTATTGGAATTATATATGATTTTTGCCTTATCTTCCCGCCCCAACGAAATCCCTCTTTATATTCCAATACTCTTGCCCTTTATTGTATATGCATTCCATTTGGCCATTGTACAGAAAATTACCCGTTTTGCATTTATCACAATGGGATTATTTCTGATTTCTCTTTATCCATTCTTTCTCGAAATCGTTAATGCCTTTAGCCTCAATATACTGAGAAAGGATTTATCATCAACAATTGATTCTCTGAATAAAGTCCCACTCGGTTGGATTGGATTGGCCGGATTGACGGGGTGGGGATTATTCTCCCTATTTAAATACCAACAATTGCGCAAAGAATCTGCCGGTCCGGAATGGCTGATGTTACTCGTTTATTCTTTAATTCCGGCGGTTTTGCTGATAATTGGATTTATCCCCAAAGGATATTTTTCTTTTCTTTTCTTAAGCGTGATTATAATTGCCGTTTTGGGGGTACTTCTTAGGAATCAAATAAACTGGCTTAATTTGATTGCAGTTGGCGCCGTATCGATGATAGTTTTTGGGTTCTGGCAATTTCTGTATGGTTTAATATTTGGAGGGATTGCCATTCTATTTTTGGGGTTATATCTAAAAGATAAAAGCTGGAAGACAGCTATTTCAATTATTATTGTTGCTGTTATAGGATTCTCAATTCATGCCTTTATACCGATTCGTTCCGCCCAAAATCCTTCAATAGATGAAAACAAACCGTCAAGTTCATTTGGGGCCTTTGTCGGGTATCTTGAACGCAAACAATATGGCTCACAATCAATGGTGGAAAGGATGTTTGTTCGCCGCGGAACGTGGGAGCATCAATTTGGCGATTATCAAAGAATGGGTTTTTGGCGTTTCTTTGGAGAGCAGTATGGATTCAAAGGCCCGCGGTTTTTCATCGCGCTGATTCTTGGTTTATTCGGCATTTGGGAGGCTATTAGAAGAAAGCCTGATATTGGTTTGCCGCTGATTGTGCTAATTCTTCTTTGTTCAGTGGGCATTGTTTTATACATGAATTTTGCCGATGGAACCCGCATGGACCAATCCAAACCGCATGATTATCTTGAGGTTCGCAATCGTGACTATTTCTTCACTCCGGCTTTTGCATTTTTTGGTCTTGCTATTGGTCTTGGTATTGCCGCCGTAATGGAATTTATAAGAGAATCGATGAAGAATCTGAAACCGGTATTGCAAAAATCTGCATTTACGGCTTCCTGTTTATTGGTGTTACTGCCATTATCTCCTTTAAAGGCCAATTATTTTATAAATGATCGCTCAAAAAACTACATGCCGTATGACTATGCCAATAACTATCTGCGTACCTGCGATAAAGATGCCATTCTATTTACTAATGGTGATAATGATACTTTCCCTCTCTGGGCCATACAGGAGGTTTATGGCGTTAGAAAAGATGTGCGCGTTGTCAATCTCTCTCTGGCCGGTACCCAATGGTATATCAAACAGGCGCGTGACGGAATGAAAGTGCCGATTGAATGGAATGATGAACAAATCGATAATTTGCGCTCGTATTGGATTAAAGAGGGCGAGGCTTTTCGTATTCAAGATCAAGTTGTTGAGCATGTAATTACCGCCAACAAGTGGCGCTATCCCATATATATGACTGTTACCGTTCCGGGTGAAAGCAAAAAATATAAAGGGCGCTCGCTGGAAGAAAATTTATCTTTGGAGGGAATGGTTCACAAGCTTGTCCAAACCAAAGGCAAAAGCCAGATAAATTTTGAAAAAACCAAAAGGCTATTTCTTGAAGATTACGACTATCGCGGTTTGGGAGAATCAACCGTTTATAAGGATGAAAATGCCGATAGGATCGCCGGCAATTATGCCACCGGTTACTTGATGCTGGCCGATTCTTTGCGGCGGGCCGGTAATTATGAATCGGCGTTTGATTTTGTAAAAAGGGGCTTGCAGATACTCCCGGATTCTTATGATATCTATGCTTATGGCTCTCAGCTTTTGGCCGCTATGGGTAGAATTGATACTATGAACGCATATATTCAAAATGCCAGTACTGAGGATAAATGGAAGTTATATTTCAACTGGGGAATTTCGGCCAAGGTTGCCGGAAGGATGGATGATGCCGTAAAGGTTTTGGAGCTGACTCATCAATTGTATCCTGAATATGCCGATGCTTATCGGGCATTGGTTGGTCTTTATTACCAGAATAGGTACTATGGAAAATTAAGGCAGACGGTTTTGAAGTGGGTGGAGGATCACCCTGAAGATAGGGAATCTCAGCAATTACTCAGGGAAATAAAGAATGTCGCTCCATCGCTTGATACGCTCGAGGGCATTGAATGATGAATATTCTTGCCCTCAATTGGCAGGACCTGACTAATCCTCTGTCCGGCGGGGCGGAAGTACATCTCGATGAATTGCTTCGAAGAATTGCCCAAAGGGGGCATAAGGTCACGCTGTTTTGTTCCGGATATGCCAATTCAAAACAGGAGGAAGTAATTGGGGGCATCAGAATTATCCGTTCCGGCAATCGCTACAATTTCAATCTTATAGCGCCTTTTGTATTGCGTAAGCTTGTGCGTCGGGAAAGATTTGATATTCTTATTGAAGATATCAATAAGATTCCCTTTTATACGCCGCTTTATTTGAATCTGCCGACACTTGTGGTTGTGCCGCATCTTTTTTCAACCACGGTTTTTAGGGAGATTAATTTTATTCTTGGACTATATATATATTTTGCGGAAAGACCGTTGGTGGCTTTGTATAGGGGCAAAAAGTTTAATGTTATATCCGAATCGACCGCCGATGATATTGCTAAGCGCGGTATCCCGAAATCAGATATTTCCGTGGTGCATTGCGGCATTGATAATACAACATATATAGTCGATTCATCGCAAAAGAAATACAATCGCCCGACCATTATCTATCTTGGCCGGATAAAAAAATATAAATCAATTGATCATCTTGTTTTGGCTTTTCAAAAAGTCCTACAGAAAATTCCGGAGGCCGAATTAAAAATTATCGGCAATGGCGATTATTTGCCCCGGCTTAAAAAACTGGCTGAAAATCTAAAATTAGACCAAGCAATAAGGTTCCCTGGGTATGTTTCCAGTGAAGAAAAAGTTGAAATAATGCAAAGGAGCCATGTTGCCGTATATCCCTCTCTTAAGGAAGGATGGGGATTGACCAATATTGAGGCCAACGCCTGCGGGACACCGGCAATCGCCGCCAATGTTCCCGGGTTGAGAGATTCTGTAATTGATGGCGAGACGGGATTTCTCTATCAATATGGCAATATTGATGAACTGGCGGACAAATTGGTTTTGATTTTGAAAGATTCTTCGCTGAGAGGAAAGCTTGAAAAGGGGGGATTGGAATGGGCCGGCAGATTTAATTGGGATTCTGCGGCGGAACAATTTTTGCATATTTTGGAAGGGGTTGCGAGGGGAAAGAAATGATGACTCGAAAAAGACTCCTATCATTTTTACTTGGCATAATAATTTCCATAGTATTTTTGTATATCATTCTTCGAAATGTGAATTTTGATGAGTTGACCACCGCTCTTAAAGATGCTAATTATATTTGGCTGATTCCCAATATATTTTTTGTGGTGTTTGCCATGTTTCAAAGAGCTGAACGGTGGAAATATATGCTCAACCCGATTGCCAGAGTTCCATATAAGAAGCTTCTTTCGGCAACATGTATAGGTTTTATGGCCAATAATGTTCTCCCATTGCGATTGGGCGAATTTGTCCGCGCCTATTCACTTTCCAAGCAGGATAAAACAATCACCAAATCGGCCTCGCTGGCGACTATTTTTGTGGAACGAATGGTTTTTGATTTGATAGCATTACTTCTTATTTTGGGCGTTGTTCTGACTGTTACGCCAATTCCGGTTGATAGCAAATTTAAATTGGGAGCGCTGATGTCTTTGGGGATAGCTATTGCAGGCTTTATATTTGCTGTTGTGATAGTACTCAAACCTGAGGGTACCGGCAGACTTCTTACAAAATATCTCTTTTTCCTGCCGGCGAGAATCCGGGACAAGGTGGCCAGTACGGTACTCAAATTTTCCAAAGGATTGCTTTTTCTCAAAGACTGGAAACAGACTCTTTTTGTATCTATCCATACATTAATTCTTTGGCTTTTTATGGGGATATCAAACATTTTTGTGTTTTATGCTTTTAATTTTGATCTGCCAATTTATGCATCCTACGTGCTGTTGGTGGTGGTCTCAATATCAATTTTGATTCCATCATCTCCCGGCTTTATCGGCGTTTATCATGGCGGTGTGGTGTGGACATTAAATTTTTTTAATATCAGCCAGCATAGTGCGGTTTCATGCGCCATTGTCTTGCATGCGGCGCAGTTTATCCCGATCACCCTGATGGGATTTTACTATCTTCGCAAGGAGCATCTCTCGCTAAAACAGTTGGAGAAGGAGGCTCTGGATGAAGGACAATGATTCCGCCCGTAAGAAGCTTCTTATAGTTTTGCCGGCTTATAATGAATCCGGAAAAATTGGGCGAGTGGTTCAGAAGGTCAAGGCAATAGAGCTGGTTGATTGTATCGTGGTGGTCGATGACTGCTCCAGTGATAAGACATCAGATGAAGCTCTGTCCGCGGGCGCCATTGTATTGCGGCATGAAAAAAATCAAGGGGTTGGGGCGGGTATAAGAACCGGCATAAAATACGGAATTGAAAATGGTTATGAAATCTGCGCCATTTTATCAGGTGATGACCAGCATGAACCGAAAGAAATCAAGCGGGTAGTCGGACCGATTTTGAAAAATGAGTATGATTTTATTCAAGGGTCGCGCCGTATGAAAGGCGGCTGTGTGGTCAATGACCGTCCTTTTCGCATGGTGACAACCCAGCTTTATTCGCTTTTATTTTCTTTTTTGACATTTAGAAGAATTACCGATGCCACCAATGGATTCAGGGCTTTCCGGCTGTCAATTTTTAATAATCCCGCTATCAACATCGACCAAGAATGGCTTGACAGATATGAACTAGAGCCATATATATTATATAAGGTCGTCAAAGATAAAAATATCAGATTTAAGGAAACGCCAATTACAATTTATTATCATCAAAGTCGCAAACAGTTTACCAAAATGAAACCATTTCTGGATTGGTGGCGATTGGCCAAGCCAATGATTTATCTTGGATTAAGAATAAGGAAATAGCTGTGAATAATCTCGATTTTGCCGAGCGTAAGGTTCTCATAACCGGCGGAGCCGGTTTTGTCGGTTCTAACCTGGTTGCCGCTGTGGTAAGGGCGGGCGGAGAAGCTATTGTGCTTGATGATTTATATACCGGAGATCTAAAAAATATAGACAGCGATATCAAATATGAATTTATCAATGGTTCCGTTACCAACTATGAACTTGTGCTTAAATTGATGAAGGAAGTTGATTATGTGGCGCATCTGGCGGCCAGAAATATTATCGTTTCAACCAAAAATCCCCGTGATGATTATGAAACCAATATCGGCGGGACATTAAATGTTCTTCTTGCGGCCAGGGAAACCCATCCCAAAAGAATTGTCTATACTTCCTCAGCGTCAATTTATGGAAATCCGCGCATTTTACCCATCGCTGAAGACGAAACCCCGTTGACCTTCTCGCCTTATTCTGTATCCAAACTTGCCGGTGAGAATTATTGCTACGCCTTTTATGAAACCTATGGTATTCCAGTTACGGTTGTGCGATATTCCAATATTTATGGCATAAAACAAAATCCTTCCAATCCCTATTGCGGCGTAATCTCAAAGTTTATTATGTCAATTGAGAATAATGAATCGGTGCAAATACATGGGGATGGTCTTCAGACAAGGGATTTTACCTATGTCGATGATGCCGTAAATGCAACTCTTTCGGCGCTACTTTCCCCTCGGGCCGATGGATTAGTTTTTAATCTTGGGACCGGCGTTGAGACAAGTATCATGCAAGTTGTCAATATTTTGGGAGAAATTATCGGCAGAAAGGTTACCTGCGAGCATATTGACAGAAGGGATATTGACAATATCCGGAGAAGGGTCCTGAATATTGAACGGATACGCACTCGCTTGCGCTGGCAACCTCAGGTAACCTTGAAGGAAGGATTGCGGCGCACCTATGAGTGGTATAATTCTCTGCCAAATAAGCCATAGGCTTACAAGATAGGGATCAAATTTCCTGATGTTTTCTAATCTTCGCCTACGACATTTGCTTATTGGTCTTGCAGTTTTATCTCTTATAATTAAGCTTGGGTTTATTTTCGGGAAAAAGCAGACGCCGGTAATGTGGGATGCGCGGATTTATTCATCGGTGGCATTGGGGCTGATTTACAAGATTCAAGATGGCGGGGCATTCGGCCATCCTGAAAAACTAAGTTCTTCAGACTCGGCCTTCCAGCAGGGGCAATTTGATATATATTTGGCCAAATATGTCACCGGCGAGCAGATTGACTGGTTGTATTACAAAAGACCGACTATGGCGACCGCACAGGAATATCTGTTTATATCGGGGCCAATTTTGCCTGCTTTTTTGACGATATTTATATGGCAGAATATTTTTTCTGATTTTACATTAATTAGAATCGCCAATGCCATTGTCGATACCTTTTCGGTATTATTATTATTTTTAATTGCCCATCAGCTTTTTGGCAGAAGAATCGGCTTATTGGCGAGTTTCTTATATATTATTTATATGCCGTTTACAATTATCTGCGGCATGATTACTCCTGAACCGATTACGATGTCACTTATTCTTGCCGTCTTGTATGTGATATTATTATGGTATAAACATCAGAATCCAAGGTTTCTCTATATTGCCGGATTGGCGCTTGGTCTTCTTGTACTTGCCAAGCCGACGGCGTCATTGTTATTCTTTCCATTTATAGTTGGGTTTCTCATTGAAAATAAAAATAAGCTCAAGCAAATATTGCCATTTCTTGCCAAAGCCGCAATTCCCTTTGCGGCTGTTGTGATACCATGGTTTATTATGGCATCGTTATATTTTGGCAAGCCGGCTATTCGTGACCCGCGCTATTCTGAAGCAAATTTCCGCTCCAGTTCATCAATCAAATATGAGGGATACGATCTCGATTTTGTCGAGAAAGATTTCTGGACTTATTCGGTCTCTGAGATGATTATCGATGATCCCATAGGGTATGGAAAATTATTGGTCAAGAAATTCGCCCGTCTCTGGTCGAACCCGTTCAATGAATTTGGTCAGACATATCTAATACCCCATGAGGCGCTAAAATCAATTCATTTGGTATTGATAATTGCGGCTTTATTTGGGATAATTTATTTTATTTCGAACGGCTACGGTTTTATTTATCTATTATTAATCCTCCTGTATTATTCCATGGTTCATATTGTTTTTCATTCATTGGCGAGATACAATTTAAACGCAATGCCTTTTGTAATAATAGCGTCTTCCGCCATATTTGTAAAAATTTTTGATGGTTTGTATCGGATATTTGCAGAGAGAGAGCGCCATCGATTTTTGGCAGGAAATATTCTATCTGCGTTGGCAGTAATATCATTTCTATTTATCCCATTGGAAATTCCGGTCGGCATTCTTGGCCATGCAGTGGGCGTGTGGTTAATTTTAGCCATAAAAGCGGTTTTGTTGATAGGCGCTATTTATTATTTATATCAATGGTTGCTTAAAATAAGCAGTAAAACCAAAGCCGCTTGCTCCGCTTTTATTTCAGGGGGAATACTTCTTATAATTATGCTTGTTATCGGTGCGGCGCCGGAAAATTGGGCGGAATGGAAATGCGAATTAGATAATCCCAATCAATCGGCGGGAGTCAAAGTCTATCCATCAAAAAATATTTCTTTATCAGATATAGAGTCGGTTGCCATAAGAGCTGATTTGAGCGCGCAGAGGGAGACCGGCAATAAATTTATAATATCGGTTAATGGCGCCAAATCCGGGTTTGCTATCGGCGAGCCGCCGGCCTCATTGATGTACTACAAAAAGGCGACCTATCCTGTTTTTGAAAAATTGATGGATATTCATAAGGAAGAAATGCGTCATTGGTCCTATTTTAGGATTCCCGGGTCGGTTTTCAAGGAGCTAATTGACAGAGATGGATTTATTGATATCTCTATTAGCGCCGCCGGGGCTGATAAAATCACACTCTATGGCAATTATCCAATAATTGATGGGGATTCCATTTTAATCCCTGATTTATATCGTTCTTCCATAGAGAAAATGATCGATAAAGGCGATCCTCGAATATGGCAAAAATATCCTCTTTCGTCCGATTCAGCTATATCGTATTTTGTATCTGATATGAAAAGTGATAATAGATCAATCGACCTTACGCCGTCTTTTGGCAATCAAGTTGGGCGTTATAGAATATATATAGAAGCAATCACAAATGATGGGAGAATTTTCTTTTTTTAGGAATATGATAATATGAACATTGGTATTATTGGATGCGGTTATTGGGGCCCTAATTTAGTCAGAAATTTTAATATGCTTGATGATGTTCGAGTTGTCGGGATATCAGACCTTCGAGAGGAACGGCTGAAATTTATTTCCCGCCTTTATCCAAACATCAAGACCGTGACAAAGGACTGCAATGAAATATTACATCATAAAGAAATTGATGCCATTGTGATAGCGACTCCGGTTTCTTCCCATTTCTCGCTGGGAATGGAAGCTTTGGAACATGGCAAGCATCTTTTGCTTGAAAAACCGATGACTGCCACTTCGGAACAGGCGGAAGTCCTGGTCGAAATGGCCAACCGCAAAAATCTCACCTTGATGGTTGACCATACTTTTATCTACACCGGAGCAGTCAGAAAAATAAAGGAAATCATTTCCAGCGGTGAGTTGGGCGACATTTATTATTTTGATTCCGTGCGAGTTAACCTCGGGCTATTTCAGCATGATATTAATGTCATTTGGGATTTAGCGCCGCATGATGTTTCCATAATGGATTTTCTTTTATCACGTCCGGCAAAGACTGTTTCTGCGATAGGAGTGGCGCATTTTGATAATGATATCGAAAATATTGCATATCTATCGGTTGGGTATGACTCACATCTGATTGGGCATATCCATGTCAATTGGTTGGCGCCGGTGAAGGTTCGCAAGACCCTAATTTGCGGCTCAAAAAAGATGATTGTTTATGACGATGTGGAGCCGTCCGAGAAGGTAAAAATATATAACAAAGGGGTGGATTATATTAAGAGCAGGGAAGAAGTCTATAATATTCTTGTTCAATATCGTACGGGTGATATGATGGCTCCCAAAATAGAATTGACTGAGGCTTTGGGTTTGGTTTCAAAGGAGTTTGTTGCCGCCATTGCGGAACGGCGGAAACCATTGACAGACGGAGATTCGGGTTATCGCGTGGTGCGGATTCTTGAGGCCGCTAATCAATCTCTAAGGAATGGCGGAAAGGTCGTTGAGTTATGAATAGGCTGAAAATATTTGGCGATGTGAAAATATTCGATAATGTTCATATTGGAGAGGACACCATTATTTATGGTCCGGCAATTATTGGTCAACCTCCCCGCGGCAAAGCCGACGGCGAGCTTTCTTTGATACTTGGCAAAGACTCGATTATTCGACCATTCACAACTATTTATGCCGGAAGCAAAATTGGTAATAATTTCCAAACTGGGCAGGGAACCTCGATTAGGGAGGATAATCTGATTGGCAATAATGTTTCGGTAGGCACCAATGCGGTTTTGGAGTTTGAAAATAAAATTGGAGATTTCTGCCGAATTCATTCCGGCTGTTTTCTGGAGATGGTTACTTTGGGGAATTATGTTTTTATCGGACCGAATACGGTATTCACCGATGACCCTCACCCGATGAACTGTCCCAAATATAAAGAATGCGGGGGAGGAGCTGTGGTAGGGGATATGGTAAAAATAGGGGCGAATTGTACTTTCCTTCCGGCGGTCAAAATTGGGAGGGGCGCTCTAATCGGCGCCGGTTCCGTGATAGTGTATGATATCCCTGAAATGATGGTGGCCGCAGGAAATCCGGCAAAGGTGATAAAAAAGATTGAAGAGTTATCCTGCAAAATCAAGGCTTATGAGCGGCCTTATCTTTGGCCGCCCTATAATGAGCAAAAATAATCTTCGATGTCACAAAACGAAATATTAGTTTCCCTTTTCTCCTATAATGAGGGTGAAAAACTAAAAGGCCTTGTCGCCAAATTTCCCCTCGAATCTCCGTATGATATTTTATTTATTGATGACGGTTCCACCGATGGCAGTTATGAATTTCTTCTTGAGAAAAAGCTTAAGGTTATTCGTCATGAATCCAATCGTGGAATTGGTTTTGGAATACGAGAGGCTGTTTCTTACGGCAGACAAAACGGGTATAAAATTATTGTTATTATGGCATCGAATGGCAAGATGCTTCCCGAGGAGATCAATCGACTGACTGAGCCATTACAAAAGGAAAATTATGATTATATTCAGGGGTCGCGATATCTGGCTGGAGGACAATCTCCCAATCTGCCTCTTTTCCGAAAGGCGATGATTGGCCTATTTACCATGATTGTTAATCTTTTCATGGGGTATAAAGGAACAGATATTACTTGTGGATTTCGCGCCTATCGACTTGATATTTTCGACAATCCAAATTTTAATCTCAATCAAACTTGGCTCGATAAATATGAAATGGAATACTACATACATTATTATGTTATAAAATCAGGGTATAAAATAAAGGAAGTTCCGGTATCAATGGTTTACCCCGAGGGCACCAAAGATTACAGCAAAATAAGACCCTTTATCGGATGGTGGTCGATGATTCGCCCTTGGATTTATCTGGTCTTAAAAATTAGAAGGTAGGGGAATAAATTATATTATTATGGCGTATATATAATTGAGAAGGAAATTTTGAGAAAACCGCCCCAACACTTTATGTCGGGGTTGGAGGCGGTATGGACCCGGTTCAAGGATGAGCCGGGCTTTTTTATTGGGTGATTTTTGGTTAGAGGCCAGCCAGGCGGTAGGCTGTCAAATCGGCAGACGAGAATAAAATTACAGGTGGAACTTTCTGTCGGTAACGATTGTTGTGATTATCATAGACTAATATAGTCCAAGTAAAAGGAGTTTGTTAATGAAATTATCCAGTATCAATTTTTTTGCATTTTTATTATTTGTCCTGACATTATTGGTATTTGCCTCATGTTCCAACAATGATTCCGTTACAAATCCAAATCCTCCCGGCAATAATGGCGGGATCGACAGCACCATTGACATAACGGGTTTCAAGTATTCTCCGACCCCTGACACAGTGAAAGTTGGAACGACTGTTGCATGGACTAATATGGATTCAGCTCCGCATACAGTCACAAGTGATGATGGCAAATTCACATCATCCGGGAATATGTCACAGGGGAATAAATATTCATATAAATTCACTGTCGCCGACGCCTATTCATATCACTGCGCTTACCATTCAAGCATGAAAGCTTCCATAATTGTAATCCCTTAAGGGAGTGTTGAAAAACCCTGATGTGTCGTGTCCGCGCATGGTCCCGCATTGCGGGAGCCGCATCTGTCAGAGTCACGCAATAGCTTAGGGGCGGATGTGGATTCGCCTGCGGCGAACCACCCACACTTTGGGTTTTTTCAACAGGCCCCTAAGGTTTGATTCTTGACACTTCTGCCGTGAAAACCTATCTTTCTGAATCGGAAGATAGGTTTTTCTATGAGCAAAATTAATTATAAGGTTTTGGCCATAATAGTATTGATTCTAATATTGATTTCTCTTGCGGCCATGAAATCCTGTTTGGTGCGTAATAGAGAAATAGTCAAGTCATATTCGGATCATTCGGAAAATCTCTCCATGGGGCAGACCGCACAATCAAATCCATTATCCGATTCCGTCCGTGTTTATCAGGATTCTCTTAGGTATTTGGAATCATTCTATAAAAGCCAGATTACCAGATTGTTGATCAAAAATATTCGTGATTCATCAGGTATTTTGGCCGATTCCATCAGGAAATTGGATGCTTATTATCAAACCCTAATTGATAGTATTAAAATGAGTCGATTGGCGGTTGATATTGAAGAATCAATAATGACTGAAGATTCTTTACCGTCACCCATATCGGATCAAATCAAAAGAATGACGTCGGAATTTGATTCATTGATTACAACTTTGCCTCAAAATATTGGCCTAAGAGAAAGGGAATTGGCTATTGCTCAAATCTCATTAAGACTGGCAAATAAATATGGGATACACCCTGATTCTCTCCAAAAGATCATGATTACAAGATAGGCTTTTTGGATGAAGAAATATAGCCAATCAGATTTTGCCGAAATTCTTGTTGATAAGCTTATCATGGAATCATTTCCTATCGAAAGGTCCCCATATTATCAAGTTCCTCTTGATGACAAATTGCGGGCAAGTTTTGAAAAATTGCGGGATAAGGTTAAATGGCATATCAATCATTCTTTGTCCAAAAGGCAAAAAGAAGTAATAAAGTTGTATTTGGAAGGAAAAAAGCAGGCTGAAATTGCTTGCCTTTTGGGAATCAAGCAACAAGTTGTAAATATTTATAAGCATCGAGCTATAAATAAGTTAAAGCATATGTTGGGTAACAAAGCTGTATGTTAAATTCCTTTTAAATGAAAGAAATTTATAGAAGTTACTCTTTACTGCCGTATTTACTTGCAGAAGGTGTAGCACCTACCTCACAGATATTAAAAAATTGAATCGTTTTATTATTTTGGTGAAGGAGGTGGTTCCAACTTTAAGATTTTGAGCCCCTAACAAGGCCCGCCATACTAATATTAAGCCCCTTAAACCATTTAAAGGCAGGCAGGGGAGAGTTTATGCCTCTGAGAAAAGAAGCTGAAAGATATGCCAGAGTTGGCGTTAAGGACTGCTGGCATCCGTATGGGTTGCAGGGATTGTCTCCCGAAAAATTTGCGATGGTGGCATCGCAGATTCTAAATGGAGAATTTGGCCTCTTGATGTTGAACCCGAGGAAGGTGGTTAACCAGGATAGCGCCTGTAAAATTCAATTGATATACCTGAATACAGAAATGGTCAAATAGGTTGCGGAAAATTCGTTAAGAAGGGTTGGCTGGTCAGCCAACCCTTTTTTATTTGCTCGATCAATAAGAGTTATTGACAAAATTCCCTTTCCAATTATATTGGCGCACAATAGGTTTTGATTTGAACCTTATGTCTGGACTTGTGTAAAAACCTATATGATTTTGCGGATAAAACAGGCTCTATTTATTACACTTATTTCCATAGCGCTTTCCTTTTCATTGAATTCTTTTTCCGGCGATCGAATTCCATTCATAGGCAACTGGCCATCAATATCGGGTTCTGATTCAATCCTGCGTCCCCCATCAGCGGGTAAAGGAGACCCTCCATTTATTTCTCTTGATGAGGCGGCGGCGAAATTCCAATCAAAAAATGTTGTTTTTATAGATTCCCGTGATCCGGCCGATTATGATATTGGTCGAATAAAAGGGGCAATCAATTTACCTTTTGATTTGCTTGAGGAATTTTGGCCGAAAGTAGTTGGAGGGTTCGACAAGGAAAAGGAATATGTGATTTATTGTAGCGGCGATGAGTGCGAGCTTTCTTTGTTTTTAGGAAGGGAAATGAAATCGCAAGGGTATCCGAAAATATTCATATTTTTTGGCGGTTGGCGGGAATGGGAGCGGGCAAAATTGCCGGTGGAAAGATAGACCACATGAGCCTTTGGAATAAATTGGCGGGAAGTGATTATCTGGCATTGTCGGTAAGAATTTTTGTTGGCGCAATTTTTATTTATGCCTCAATTGATAAGATTTCAAATCCGGCGCAGTTTGCGCGGATAGTCTATAATTATCATTTAGTTCCCACCGAATTAATCAACTTATTTGCCCTATTATTGCCCTGGATTGAACTTATGGCAGGCATATTTATTATTATTGGGATTTATAAAGATGGGGCGGTATTGCTTGCCAGCCTGATGGTGTTAAGTTTTATCATCGCCCTTTCGATAAATCTTTTGCGCGGAATCAATATTGAGTGCGGGTGTTTTTCGGTCAGCTCCAAGGCGACAAGTAATATAATCAGTCTGCTCATTAGAGATGTGGGGCTATTGGTGTTGACTATTTATTTATATTTCAGCAAATCAAAACGGTTTTCATTGTTAGAATAATATCTGGGGCTATTTTTTATCCAGTGTTCCACTTTTTATAAGCATATTAAAAAATCCTATTAACAGGAAGAAGTATATTTATGGGTAATTATGCTGGCCGCACGTCCCAATAATTTGAGCAAATTTAATTATCTAAATTCAAAATTCATGGTTTTGGGGTCGGCAATGATTATATTTATGAAGTATTGATATATTATTGAAACGATTCAGAAATCGAGTCTGGAGAAGCCATAATTGTCCGGCAAATTAATTTTAATCCTCCTATTTGGTTTCATTTTTGTGGCGGATGGGGCCTTAGCCCAGGGGACTGTCGAAAAAGCCCTCGAATGTGGGCGGTTCGCCGCAGGCGAATCCACATCTGCCCCTAAGCTATTGCGTAACACTGGCAGATGTGGACATCTGCCATGCATGGACACGGTACACCCGGCTTTTTCAACACGCCCCCAGGATGGGAATACCATTGATTCCATAGTAATTGACAATAACAATATTTATAATACTGATTCTTCAGCCTATAATTATTGGCCATTTAGGCTGATCAATAAATTGCATCTTAAAACCAGGCGATTTGTTATTGAGAGGGAGATATTATTGAAAAGGGGAGAAGAATTTTCCCCGGAGCGGGCCGCCGAGTCCGAGAGAAATCTCCGTTCACTCCCATATATTTGGGCGGCTTCGGTCGATTTCCGCCGAAACCGCAGTAATCAGGGAATTCTCTATGTTACAACATCCGACCGTTGGACCCTTCTTGGCGGAGTATCAATTAATAGATCCGGCGGTCGAAACATATACGAATTTCGCATCGAGGAATCAAATTTTCTTGGGCGGGGACAGTATGTCTCATTCAATTATTTTAGCAGAAATCAAGAAGAAGATTACTACCAATTTGCGGCTGTAGAGAGGCGAGTTTTTGGTAGCCGCAATATGCTGAGTTTTTATGTCAATAGCGATCCCGAAATCGGCCAGGAAAATATTGGTCTTAGTAGGCCATTTTATTCATTTGATTCAAAATTAAGCTATTTAATAAATCATGCCAAAATAAATAGATATGATTATTATTATAAAGATGGGATTTTGATGGCCCAAAATAAGGCTTATGGTGAAATATACGAGCTGGAATCGGTGTATCGGTGGGGCGGCTATGCAAGCAAGGCTTTTGCTGGGGTAGAATATCAATTTAGAAAGCTCGACTTTTTTTCGGAACAAGGCGATGGATTTGTATTCCCGACTGATAGCAGTTATTATGGAATTAACCTAAAATTCGGCTTGGTAAATGAGAAGTATATTAAAGCCACGCATCTGAATTCGTTTCAAAGGATTGAAGATGTTTTGATTCAAACCGGCGGAGTCTTAACGCATGGCTGGTATAGCGATCATAATTCAAGAAAATTATATGATCTTCTTTCATTTGTTTTCAATTATTCAAACAGCGTCGGTTCAAATTTATTTTTTGCCACATTTGGTCGAAAGTATTGGTATGATGGGAACATTGACTTCAGAAAACAGTTAATACTTTCGATAAAATATTATAACAATGCTTATGTATGGATGACTCAGGCATTTTATGCCGTTTATCAAGAGGACTGGCGAAGAGACAACAATGAGTTGCTTTATCTTGGAGAGAGCTTTGGAATTCGCGGCTATCCTAAGAATTATCTCAATGGCGGGAAAATACTTCGGTCAAACTGGGAAACGAGATTTTTTCCGGGCATTAGAATTATGGGAGTTGATATTGGAATGGCGCAATTTATTGATATTGGTCAAATTGCCGCTCAAAATAGAGATATTGCAGATGGCAGATTCCTATGGTCAGCCGGATGTGGTTTGCGGATTGGAACCGAAAGGATTGCCAGTAAGGATATATTGAGGATTGATTTAGCATATGCGGGGAGACTGAAAAAATGGGAAATTTCCATCGGTTCCGGGCAATTTATAAGATAAGAAATATCTAACTTTCCGTATTGCAATGCGTTACAGACAATTTTGCTTGACAATTGACAAAAACATTTTATATTTAATGTCAGAGACTAATACTCTATACCGCCCTTTGTTGTCTTGCCATGTTTTTGAACGCGAGGATTGAGAAGTTATGATTAAAACATTTCTATTATCTTCTTGTTTATTGCTAATGGCATGGTTGATATCCCCAATGCTATCTAATGCCGATTCGGGAAGCGGCTTCAAATTCGGCGGTTCAATCAGTCTTATTGAAAAGGCTTTTAAGGATGGCAGTATCACTCGCGCGGATAAGATTTTTTATAATCTTCAAGCAGTCTTGGCTCCGAATGATTTGCCGGCCAATTTTAGAGCGCCTATAACGGAATTAATACCCTGCGGGACTCCCTATGTTATGGAAGCCCAAAATAACTGGAAGATTCTATCATCAGATCAACAGGCTATAGCAGCCAATTATCTGGCGAGACCAACCTCTGATGCCGAATATATTTCTTCCGATTCGCTATTTATGGTGCATTATGATACGACAGGATATGAGGCTGTTCCTCTTGAAGACCTGAACTTGAATTCCATTCCTGATTATGTTGAGCGAATCGCCATTTATGCCGACAGCAGTTATCGGTATTATCATCAGGACCTGGGGTATTTGCCACATCCTTTTGATGCCGATTCGCTATATGATATTTATCTAATAAAATTATCGGCTTATGGGGTAACGGTTAGGGAAACTCAGGGTGATTCTGCGTGGAATGATTATACTTCATATATCCAAGTTCATAATAGCTTTTTCGGTTTTCCTTCAAATGATGATCCCGAGGGGGATGTTATTGGCGCCCAGAAAGTCACCTGCGCCCATGAATATTATCATGCCACGCAACTTGCTTATGATGGAACGGAAGAAGTCTGGTGGATGGAATGCACGGCCACCTGTTTTGAAGAGGTTACTTTTCCTGAGGTCAATGATAATTATTGGTATCTCAACTCTTTTTTTGACTATCCTGACACATCACTAATAACCGGTGGGTATCACATGTATGGGGCATTTATTTGGCCGATATACTTATGGGAGAAATACGGAATCAATATTCTGCGTTCGGTTTGGGAGTATTGCCGATATTCCAATTCTCTTGCATCCATCGATTCGGCATTATTGCCTTTCGGGAAATCGCTTAAATTAGATTTTCCGGAGTTTGCCTCTTGGAATTATTTTACCGGTTCAAGAAATGATGGCGGTCGGTATGATAGCGGCGCTTATTATCCGACAGTGCCGTTTGACAGGGTGGTGTCTTCACTTCCGTTTACCGCTATTAACGCTCTAAATCCGCCTGATGGGTTATCATGTAATTATATTATGGCCTATCCCGGAGGCGCTCAAAATGGCTATCTAAAGTTGGATTTTGATGGCATTAATTCGGTTGAGTGGGCCTTCGCCTACATAGGATTGGGTCAGAGCGGCTCCATTTTTGGAACCTGCCCGGTTGATATTCTGGGGCGAACCACCGGTGGGATTTATAATTTCCTTAAATATGATTCCATAGTCTTTATACCGACCATTGTATCTCAATGGCTTGATGACAATCAATACTCTTTTGCGACGATTTTTATTCCATTTGGGGATGCCAGCGGTTCCGGGGCCACCAATATTCAAGATATAACTTACCTTATAAATTATCTTTATAAGGGTGGCCCGCCACCATTAAATGATATGAAGCTGGGAGATAATAATTGTAGCGGGATAATTAATATTCAGGATATTACATATCTGATAAATTTTCTTTATAAGGGTGGAGTATCACCCTGCGTAATACAATAGCAAATTATCCATATAAGGGCGGCTCACAACCTCCATGTAATCTATTCAAGAGGGGCATTTTAAAAGTTTTTTCTTGACTTGGGTGTTTGAAAGATTTATACAAACCCCTAATGTAGCATAATATATCCCGATTTGGATTTTGTCCGACTCGGAATAAACATGGACGTTAATTATAGTGAGAGGGGGAAAGATGGATTGCGGTTGTGGACCGAAAATCCTAATCTGTGTTGAGTGCGGACAGGAATTTGTGTTTACTGTCAATGCGCAGGAGTACTTCGCTGAAAGAGGATACACTGAGGATCCTAAGCGCTGTAAGCATTGCTACATGATTCACAAACGTGACAAGCGTCCGAATAGCACCAGCATGGAGGCGGAGAAGGTCAATCTTGATGCCATTTATCCGGAGTGAATTGACTTCAAAAAACCCCTGCCCGATATCTCGAGCAGGGGTTTTTTATTCGCCAGGGATGCGCCGAGGGGGAGGCGGCGGCACAGCCCCGGCCTGACCGAAATCCCATCCGGTCATCTGTCTATTTTAACAGCAACATTTTCTTCACAAGTTCCCCATCATCGGTAATTAATTTATAAAGATATATTCCCGATGGAACCTGATTTCCATTATTATCCTTTCCATCCCAGAGTGCGGTCACTTCGCCGGCGCGATAATAATTATCAAGAAGATTTCTAACCTGTCGCCCAAGTATATCATAAATATTCAATTTAATTTCGCTGTCTTTTTGTAATGATATATCTATGGATGTTGAAGGATTGAAGGGATTGGGGTAATTTTGTCCCAATTGAGCGCCGCATGGCAAAAGTCCTTTATCCGACCATTCCAATCCGGCGGCAAAGGCTACCTGAAAATCGGCGGTCATGGTAGCAACCGAGGCCGAAATATTGTTCACCCCGACATAGGTATTTTCACCGGCATACGAATTTGAGTTTGGGCCAGTGATTGATGTGAAGGATATTTTATTGGCGCTTCCGGGGAAGGGATCTCCGGAATTGCCCACTGAAATGTTTTTTTCCATTTCGTATAATCCATCGGCTTGCTCGAGGGCAACCAAATAATTGCCGTTTGATGTGTACCCTGGGTACCATTGATTGTCATTGCTGTATTGAGTCTCGTCAATATGCCATATTAAGAGACCGCTGTTGGGCAGATAGGCATCATATCCGATCTTTTGTCTATTTTCTACAAGGAAATATTCATTGCCAAGACCTCCTGAAGACCAGAGACGATAAATATTGCCGCCGCTTTCCACCCGTCCTATGGAAG
>JAGVEJ010000153.1 GCA_020058225.1 Candidatus Zixiibacteriota bacterium
CGCTACCATTGTCATCGACAGGAATTAACAGTGAAGAGCGGATGATGAAGTTATTCCCTTTTTCATCGGTTCCTTCTTGATTTAGAATCAGAGGTTTATTTTTTGGAATGGCATTGAGTAGGGCGGCACGGAAATTTTCGGAGAAATCCGGATTCTGGTCGGTTCCGCCATATATCTGCAAATGGCCATTGGTCATTCCGATAAGCCAAACTTCATCGATGTTCGGAAATCCAATACATTTTTCGGCAAAGGTATCTACCGTGGTATCGCCACCGGCACATTTAATAATCTTATCAAGACGACCCAAAAAAGCCTGCAGTTTTTCACGGCTGGCTTCAAGTTCCTTGGAATTTTTGCTCAATTCCCTTCCAATACGGGTAACTTCAATTTTATCGGATAGCCAATCTGTTACCGGCTGAATGGCGGCGATGAATTCCCTGGAATAATGATGCTCTCTTTCGGAAAATAGAAGCATGGCTCCCAACTTGCTTTTTCCTGAGATCAGAGGCAAAACCAAAATTGAGCGGAATCTGGAAACCGCAATCTGAGCTTTACCGCCAAGGCTTCGGAAATCTGAGGATAACAATGGGGATTCATCCTCTATGGATTGGCTGATAATGTTCCGTCCGTAAGGATAATATTCTAATAATGCAATTTCCTCCTTGGATAGTCCGCCTGCCGTAGCCAACACGAATTGCCTTTGTGTGCGATTCAGCAAAAATATCGCGGCGGCCTCTTCCTCCAATCCGGATAGAATACCGCGTAACATCCGATCGAGTAATTCTGACATGGGAAAAGGATATTTGCTTTCCTGCTGGAGCGATTCAATCAGTCGTAGTTTCCCAAGATGAGCGGCAATTTCACTTTCACACTTTCCAAAATAATCAATATGAAAGATAAGCCCAATAACCAAGAATATAAATCCGGCGGCAAGAATAGAGAACTTGATAATTTCCAGATAAATATAGACGCCCTGATGAAACCATTGGGGATAGCCGGAAACATATTGCAATAGATTCATAACAGTGGCTGAAAATATGAGAATCAAACCGGCATATAAAAATCCTTTTACTCCGGTTCGATGGTTTTTTCCAATGTTAAATCGATAAATTATAAATCCTGATAATAATATCGATAAAACTATATACCCAATACCCAGAATAAAATTTATCATCGGTTAATCCACCAATTCTCCATGCAAAGTCCAGCTATCTGCCGAAGTTACTTTAATATTTTTTATGGCGCCGATCAAGCAAGCATCACCATTAATCAATATTGTCTTATTCCCTTCAGTTTTTCCCTTCAGAACAGCATTACTGCGCCGAGAAAAACCATCAATGAGAACTGACCATATTTTTCCAATTTCGTTCCGGTTTTTGATAAGAGAGACTTCCTTCTGAAGATTTATCAGGCCGGTTAGCCTTTCGATTTTTTCAGGGTCGGGGATGTCGTCATTATATTGAGCGGCTTTGGTACCTTCCCTGGGGGAATACCTGAACATGAAGGCAGAATCAAATTGTATTTCTTCAACTGCTTTTAATGTCATTTGATATTCCTCTTCCGTCTCCGATGGAAATCCGACAATCAAATCAGTGGTCACTGAAATATCCGGCGCTGTCGCCCGTAGTTTTTCCACCAAACTGCGATAATGGCCATAGGTATATTCACGTCCCATTTTATCAAGAATTCGGTCTGAACCGGATTGCAACGGCAAATGTAAATGCGACATCATTCTGGGTCCATTGGCCATGGTCTCAATAAGACGATCAGACAAGTCCTTGGGATGCGAGGTCATGAAACGAATCCGCCGAACGGCAGTTTTTTTAGCTATCTCGCTCAGCAGAGCGGAAAAATCCAAACCATTATCCTGATAGGAATTGACATTTTGGCCAAGAAGGGTGATTTCTTTTACTCCATCGGCGCATAGCGAGTTTATCTGTTGCAAAATTTTTTCCGCAGGATAAGAGCGCTCTTCGCCACGGACATAAGGAACAATACAATAAGTACAATATTGGTTGCATCCCCGTGAAATGGTTACATAGGCGGCGAAGGGGGTATCTCGAACAGGCGTTAAATCGCCTATATTTTCATGGCCAAATTCGGTATTGATAAAGGCCGAGCCATTGCTTTCCTCGATATATCGGGGCAAATCAAACATTCTATCCGGTCCAAGAACAAAATCAACATAGGGGGCGCGCTGTAGAAGTCTTTCCCCCAACCTTTGAGCCATACATCCGACCACGGCAAATCGTTTTTGTGTTCCATTTTTTTTAAGAGAACTTAGCTCGCCTAAACGTCCATATACTCGCTCTTCAGCTTTCTCTCGAACAGAGCAGGTATTAAAAATAATCAGATCCGCATCATTTTCGGATTCCACCGGCCGATACCCTCTTGAATTTAATACAGCGGCCAATGAGCCGGAATCGGCGAGATTCATCTGGCAACCAAAGGTCAATATCTTATATTTTAATTCCATAATAATTTAATGTCGGTACCCAATACGGCGGCGTGTAATTATCCGACAGATAATAATAAGAATTAAATGGGTGTTTCGCAAAATAATAATTTGAATAGTATGCACCCAAAACCACAAGGGAACCCGGGCTACAATTTTAGATTGTAAGCGCCGGACCGACGGCGCATATTGAGGGTTTTTCAACACGCCCTTTGGAAAAATGCCACACAGACCTTAAAGTATCTAAATTTAAAGCAATATCCTCAATGAACCATCGACCTATAGGCTTGTTGAAAAAGTGTATGTTATAGCAATGGTGCATTATTCAAGTTCATCGCAGTACCCCACCTGTCATCCCGTGCTTTGACACGGGAACCAGAAAGCGGTAACTGTCTTGTCCGTCTTCGCCGGATTCGGCATTGACGAACACTTATGCCGCTACTTTCTGGATGCTGGATCGAGTCCAGCATGACAATTCCTATGTCCCATGGTCCAAAAATATGCTTTTTCCTATTTAGTGAGATTTTTCAATAGGCCCTTATAGGTTCGACGATTTTTTCGAAAATCAATCCTATCAGGCGCATCCAAAAAGTGGCGCCGGACCTCCCTTATAAAGGTAATTTATCAAGTAGGTTATATCTTGAATATTAATTGTGCAGGAATTATTGGGATCGGCCAGGCCGGGAATAGGCGGCGGGGGTCCTGATTTATACAGATAATTTATAAGAAAGGTTATATCCTGAATATTTACCAAACCATTATTGTTGGCGTCACCGGGAACACCTGGGGCAGATTCAATCGACAGGTGATAATTCAAAGAGTCCTGATTATTGGTTAAATATTCGTTAGCTCTAATCATAAAATCAAATTCACCCGAGGCTGTCGGCGACCCTGAAATAATTCCAGTCATAGAATCGAGAACCAATCCCGGCGGAAATGTGCCGGAGATTACCGCAAATCTATTGGTTCCGGAACCGCCCCGGACAATAATGGAATCAGTATAGGGAGAATATTGTTGACCACTATCAAGCGGGAAAGGAATTAAATAATATGTCCAGCTGAGTTTAAGACGGGATTTCAATATCCAATCCATCGGATCGGGAGTAATATCGGAAGGCGGGTTATCATTTTTGAAAATATAGGTCTGACGCTTAACATCATTAAATATAACAGTAGTGAATGTGTCAGTCGGCGAAAAGGTGAATTTCAAATCAAGCGGCATGGCAAATACGGGTGGGGTGGTGCTTTGAACCTGCTCAAGGTGCAGGAAAGTCCAATATTTGTTGTCTGAAGGATCGAGCTCGCTTCTGAATGAATAGTAATATTGGGGGTAATATGTTCCATAAAGCCATTCATCAAAAAAATAGTCCAGCTCTTCCCCTGAAATTGATTCGCAGAGGTTCTTAAATTGTTCGCTGTTTACATCATCATATTTGTATATGCTATTATAATAGGTCTGTAGAATGGCAAAGAAGTCAGTATCACCTACAATATGGCGAAGCATGTGCAGAAGCCAAGCGGCCTTATCATACACTATTGAGCCGAAAATTATATTGACACTGGTGGTGTCATAAATATAAATGGTGCCACCACCGGTAAAAGCCATACCATTCATATATGAATGATAGCTGGCCGTTCCATTTTTTACTTCATAATAAAGCGCTTCGCTATAAGAAGCAAAACCCTCATTAAGCCAGATTTCGTGCCAGTTGTTGCAGGTGATCATATCCCCCCACCATTGATGCGATAGTTCATGCACCACAACCGGCTCATAAAAACCAAACCAATTTCCCGCCATGGAGGTCACAGTTTGATGTTCCATGCCTCCCCCCCATTCAAAATTGGCATGACCATATTTCTCATTCAAAAAGGGATACTCGCCAAAAATATCGGCAAAAACGCCAATGGCATACGGGGTAATATTCCAATGAGAGAGAGAATAGGCATACTGGTCGGGATAAACATGATTGACAATCTCCATTGAATCGGTCGGAGTATAATGATACCAGTCTTTCCAAACTCTATAGTTGGACATGGCCACAGAGAAAAGATAGGTGGTAATTGGATATCTTACCTGATATTGAAAAGTCCAAGTGCCATCGCCATTGCGAACGGTATCAATAAATGTCCCATTGGAGGCACAGAAGAGGGCGGTATCGCAGGTAACGGCAATATCCAAGGAATCGGCCTTATCATCCGGTCTGTCCTTGCAGGGCCACCATGTTCTGGCCAAATATGGTTCGGACAATGATGAAACTACCGGGACGCTGTTACGCCAATCGAAAGAGAATCCTTGAAATCCACCTGACGCGGGTGTTCCATGGTAGCGAATTATAAAAGAAAATATCGAGTCGGTATTGTAGGATTTATCCAATGCTACTGTTACCCTATAACCGGAGTGGGAATAACTGAGCAGAGAACCATTGTCAAGATAAACGGAATCAATGGTCATGGTGGCATCGAAATCGACCTCGACCGTATCCAAACCATCAACCAAAGATTTGGCAGACATTTTTACATTGCCATAAAGAGTTGTGCTTGGAACATCAACTCTTAAATCAATATTGTAATAAATCACATCATATTCAATCTGGTTATAACCGATGGCAGGAGCCGTTTTATAGGCCGTAAGAAATTGGTTTAATCTCTCGGCTTTGGCATTCCCCATTATGGCATGGATTTGCGATGGAGCTAAATCCTGGGGGGTATCCGGCAGAAGATTATCGCCAAAAATATTAGTGCATGCAAATAAAGTCAAGATAAAGATGGTTTTGATTAAAATTGAATAATGATGCCGTTTCATAGCGTTCTCTTTCAAAAAATATGGTTTTTCAATCGGGCAAGTATTGCCATTTACTTTCCTGTAGTACTATGTATAAAGATAATTCTATTTATCGGAATGTCAAGAAGTTACATTAGCGCACCTCATTGTTGGAAGACTTCTGTCAATTATAGACATTTATTCTTTAAACGGATGAACTGAGGCAATTGACAAAAAAATTACCGTCTTCTTTCAAAGACGGTAATTTTGTGGGGTTCGTTTATTGGAGCATCAATAAGGGTTGCCGCAAATAGGGTTGTGGTCGATATATAAGTAACTTATAAGCTCGGTAATATCGGCAACATTAACTCGGAAATTGCAGTCGCAATCGCCAACTTGCCGTTCCGGTTTTGGAGCGGGTCCGCTCTGATATAGATAACGAATCAAATATGTAATGTCTCTTATATTCAAAATACCGTTATAATCGCAGTCCCCATAGAATTTCCATACTTCCAGTTTGAATTTTAACGGGAAGGGAGAATTAGATGCGGTTGGTGAAGTAATGGAGCATTGAGCATTATAGGCCCCCCAAGTAATACCGCCGGCAAACGGCATAAATTTTACCCTCCAAGGGTAAACATAATTATTTGATGAATCAACGTCATACGAAAGCCAGCTGATATCTTCATCAACCCCCCAAGACATACATCCGGGGTTGGCATTATTTACTTCAACATAAAATTCTTTCCCGGGTCGATTTTCCTGGGCAGTGAAATAAATGGTATCAGTATAGGCAGAAATAAGTGGCGGCGTGGATGTGGGAAGAATGGTCAATTTAACCGGTAATCTGACAGGACTGTTAATGGCATTAATGGCGGTAACCACAATCGTGTCGCGATAAGTTCCCGGCGCCAATCCTCTATAATCAAAATCTAACGTTACAATTGATGGCGTTGGTCCGGTTGTTTTATTGGGAATCAGCCAGCTTGAACTCCAGCTTAAATTAAAGGTCATTGGGTCTGTCCCATAATTAAAGATACTAAACTGCGAAAGGGAAGGTTGCGCGCCCGTGCCCTGAGCGCATTCATATCTGCTTGCCGTAATCGAATCCTTATTTAAGGCAATTTCAGCCGGCTCATCAACATAGTGAAATTGGAATATCATAAAATGCGGCGAATTAATAGCCTCATCTGAATAAATCCAAACAGTATCAAAAATATTATCACCGGCATTTCCGGAAAGAGTCTTGAAACTTGCCGTAACGGATTGTGGGACCGCCCCTGAATCAGGCGTCAAACCGGTGATCCTTGGAGAACTGTCGGTAACGCGATAATCCATCGCACCGCCGCCCTCATTAAAAATATAGAATGCCCTATCCGGTGGGTATGGATTGTTCATATCAACCACAACAAAAACCAGAGGCGAATCAACGGCAATTACGGGCAAACCGGAGGCGACCTGAAGTTTGACTACGGCTATTTGCGGATCATTGGTTGCATCGGGATCAGAAACTATAATTGTGTCGTAGTATATTCCATAACCCAAGCCGACAATATTGACGGAAAGAGTAATGTTACCGGAATCAATACCCGATATTGGATTGATTGTCAACCAACTGGATGAATTATCGGCGATCCATTGAAGTTCGCCCTGACCGGTATTGGTGATTATCAAGGTTTGATTGGGGGGATTAGCTGAATCGGCAATAGCATTGAAATTAAAATTAGTCTGAGATAAATGTATGGTTGGAGGAGGCTCAATGAGGCGCAATTTAACCGGTACTTTTATCGGATCATTGGTGGCATTGGTATCAGAAACAACAATGGTATCATAGTAATATCCAACCGGAAGTCCGGTGGTATTGGCAAAAATCTGAACATTAGATGTTCCGACTCCAAATGACGGGGAGACATTTAGCCAAGTAGATTGTTTGGTTGCGGTCCATCTTAAGATCCCCTCGCCAATGTTGGTAATATTTAGAATTTGAGTAGAAGGGAATACGCCGCCGGCAACCGCCTCGAAATAAAGCGAATCAGGGTTGACCTCAATTACCGGCGGAAGGGTGGGATTTCCCACAACAATAACACCCTTTTTAAATTCAGGAATGAAACCATCGGAGCTAGGCAAAACAAATAATAAATTTGAGGAGGGGGAGAAAAAGGCCGTATCAACAAAAATTTTCTGATCCGGAATTCCGGCTGGAATGTTAAAATGGACTTTACAGAATAATCCTGAGCCGGAGGGAATATATGCCTCCACCATGACTATTGCCGCAATAACCGCCTGTCGATTGGCGTTATCAATGGTGACAATCTTATTGGCCAGATAGCTAATTCTTGAACCGACAAATGAAATTGAATCAATAGAGATGTCATCACTGGAATAAATAATGGGGACTTCCACGGCGGCAAGTTCCTCATCATTGTAAAAATTGATATTCAGGACAGCCTTATTGCCCTGATTAACTTGAACAGAATCAATCCTGACAGTGTCAGGAATTCCCGGATCTTGAGCCTGAATATTCAGGACCCCAATGAATAAAACCAAAGCGATAGTGGTAAAAATCCTTTTACCCATAAAAAATACTCCTATTTAGTTTTTCTACAACTCGAAGAAAAATGCTCGCTAAATATTATTCAATGCGAATTTCCGAATAGGATACGCCTCATCCTCGGTAAGAATGTCTTAGTTCCTTTTGATAAAGATACCAGAATGGGGTGGATTCTGTCAAGATAAATCTTAAGTCTGGCCGATAATAGCGCCTTATTTCACTTGAGGCATTTTTTTGGCAGGAGAGGCAGATTTCTTGTTTCGCGCCTTTTCGATTTCTTGGGCGAAGATTTTTTCAAGTGTGTAGCTTGATGGACTAAAATCGAGAAGTCCTCGCGCAAAGACCTCATCGACCGTATCAATGAAGATAAATTTTGTTTTTTTTATGATATCGGCAGGCAAATCTTTAAGATCCTTTTTATTCTCTTTGGGAACAAATATCTTTGGAATACCGGCTCGGTAGGCGGCAGAAATTTTTTCCTTGATTCCCCCCACAGGCAGAACCTTGCCCCGCAGGGTTACTTCACCGGTCATGGCAACATCATGACGAATGGGACGCTCGGCCATGACTGACGCAATCACCAGCGATACGGTGACACCGGCGGACGGTCCATCTTTGGGAATGGCTCCTTGAGGGAAATGAATATGGATATCAAAATTATCAAAATCATTGTGATCAATTCCAAGGACATCTGCTTTTGCTCGAACATAACTATGAGCGGCTTGAATTGATTCTTTCATAACCTCCCCGAGCGAGCCGGTGGTAATAACCTCACCATTTCCCTTCATTTTCAGACCTTCGATAATCATCAGGTCTCCCCCCAATCCGGTCCAGGCAAGTCCGATGGCGACACCGATTTCGGGGGCCGTATCCGGCTTTTCAGGAATATATTGGAGCGTGCCTAAAAAGCCTTCCACCGTTTTTTCGTTTACCATCCAAATTTTGCTAACATGGGAAGCTTTTTCTTTGGCAACATGGCGGCAAATTCGTTCAATTTGTCTTCGAAAATTAAGTAATCCGGCTTCAAGAGTGTAACTTCGAATAATACGACGAAGTCCTTTATCGCTGAAAATGATATCTTTTCTTCTAAGGCCATGCTTTTTCAAGACATTGGGGATAATATGCTTGCGGGCAATATGTATTTTTTCCTTCTCAATATATCCGGACAATTCAATGACCTCAAAGCGATGGGTCATCATCTCAGGAATGCCATCAACCGATTTGACAGCACAAATAAACATGGCCCGGCTAAGGTCTATGGATAAGCCTATATAATTATCAAGAAAGTGAGAATTAAGACGGGGATCAATGGCCTCAAGTAGCGACATAGGCAAGGCAGTGGTGGCATCTTCGGCAAAATATTCCAAGTCTTCAATGAATATTACCGGGTCGCATGTGCCGGCATCGCGAAGCGATCTGATAATAATTCCCGGAGTCGCACCGGGGAAATTGCGCGCTGATCCCTTGATATCAGCGATATCAGTCATGCCCCCAACTGATATACGGAAGAATTTCTTATGCATAGCCTTTGCTATGGCGCGCGCCAGAGAAGCCTTTCCTGTACCGGGAACTCCGGCAAGACAAAGCACAGGTCCCTCGCTAATTCCGCCGGATAGCTGTCGAACGGCAATTCTTTCGAGCATTTGCTTTTTAATCTGTGGGGAGCCATAGTATTCGCAGGCAATATCTTCTTCAATTTGGTCGATGTTTAAATCCTCTTTGGTATGAATATTCCAAGGGATATTGAGGAGCCAATCGAGATATACCTTGGTGGCTCCATATTCGGCAGATGCGGTGGAAAGATGCCCCAAGCGGTCAACTTCTATCAGAGCCCGATCGCGGACATCGGCCGGAAGCAATTTGTTTTTCTTTATTTCATTTCTCAATTGTTGGGCGATTTTGTCTTCAATGAGTTCTTCGCCGAGCTGACGTCTGATTTCATATAATTGCTGTCGCAAGTACAGTTTTCGTTGTTCTTCAGCGCTGTTTTCTTCAACGCTTTTCCTTATTTCATAAGATATAGCCACCCGTTCTTGTTCAATTTTCAGGAACTCCAAGAGCCTTGCCAGTCGGGCATCAATCTGCATGGTTTCCAGAATCTCCTGTTTGGAATCAAGAGGAAGATGAAAGGCGGCGGCAATTTTATCTGCAAACTGACCGGGGGAACCAAGATTGAATTTCATCACATAGGCCAACTCATCGGAATAGGTAGGGTCAACATGGGTAATTTGTTCAATGATGCCGACAATAGCGTTGGAAAGGCGGTTGATCTCATTTTGCATACCTGTTTTTTCATCGGGGAACCCGACACGCGCTGATAAATAAGGGTTTTTGCCCTTAATCGATCTAATTGCAATCCGGCGAATCCCCTCTATAGAAATGATCTTGGAATCGCTTGGGCCATCCTTGGCTGATATGATTTTTGCCGCTGTACCCACTTGGCAGAGGTCAAAATCATCAGAACCGGGGTCGCCACTAGGGGAAAAGCAGACCCCCACCAGCATATCCTTGCCAACATTTTCATTAACCAGCGATAGATTTCCCGGCCTGCCTACTTGAAGCGAAATAGTCTCACCGGGGAAAAATATTACGGTTTTGGCCGGAATAATCGGCATTATCGACTCGCCATCAGAGGCCAGATATGGGATATGCGTACGGCTCTTTATAATCATCAGTTGCCCTTTTAATATCCTATCGGTTTAATCATGTATATTATTAAACCGACTTCCTGCGATTTGCGCAAGGAATCATTTCCATCTATTAATATGCATACCCATATATTTCGTTCCCATCTATCAGCTTATTAATCGTGGAGCTAAACTTTCAGCCATATGGCGCAACTCATAGTCAGAATGTGACTTAAGATTTTCGATGTTCAATTTTATTTTATTCGGCTCGAGGGCCAAGCGATAATACCCAAGCCTATTATTTTCAAAAATATCCCAGGGACAACCACCATCGTGATTCACCTCTTGTTTTAGACGATAAAGGTATCGAGCCTGATTGAAACCGGCTTCGATATCATCCTTATAAATCCAGCCCTCTCCATTGGCCAAACGGGAATACGCCAGCTTGGTGAGATATTTAAATGATTTCCCTGTCAAATGAACGGGGAAGCCATCAATTTTAACAAGATATCGCTCCCCGACATAATTCCCATCAAGTTCAAGACTTGAAGGGCGATACCCAAGTCCGGCGCCAAGTGTAATCGGGTGATTATACCCGGTATTTAATGCGGTTGTTCTGTTCATTTTTTCCTCCTTTTCGGGGGTTTCCAATAATTCATAAAGTTTTTTTAGTTTATTTTCAGATTTAATTAATTCGGCCAGTCTTCCCGGAGGTAATCCCCTGAAATCCCCAATTGTTTTAATTCCCTCTTTGCGCAAATTTGCAAAATCAAATCGAGACAAAATCTCGCGAGAGAAGGCATGAAGCTCTTTTATCTCCGATGAAATTCCAAACTGGACATTAAATGCGAAATCTTCAAGGCTCAGCGGCATGACTGATTTGTGGTCATTTGCTCTAATTATTTTTGCCAACGACATCATCAGCCATGCGGCAATCTCGCCCAAATTGATTATCTGTCCATGATGAAGCTGATATCTTTGTTCCAATTGCTCAACGGGTATTTCCTGCGCCCATTCGGTAAGGAGAAAAGTCGCCTTAAGGATGGCCACGGAACGGAAATCAAGCGGTTCAGAGCCGATTTTTTTGTTTAATAAGGGGGTAATGGTGCCAAGACAATTATCAAATTTTTGATAGAGTAGTCTTTCATAATAGTGGCTATGATATTCGGAGGACAATAGCCCGGAACGAGAGATGGTAAAATCATTCGCCGATAGGGCAAAAAACAACCATCCGGAAATATTATCGGGGAGCTGATTTTCCAGAGATTTTTTGTACCACTGATACCCGGCATAAGATAACCCGCATTCGGCAACAGCAAAACCAACCGAAGTGGGGGAATAATCATCGCCAATCAGCCCGATATGCTTCAAATCGGAGAGAATATTCTCGGCTGTTATTCGCTCGAAAGGTTTTTTTTGATGGGCATAAAATGTTTGAGATAAGACTAACAATAAAGTGTCAAAGTCATCTACCAAGCGTGATGCAACAATATCTAAAATGATATCATGAAGAGAAAAGCGGTCAAGGCAGGAAACGATTTTGGCATTATGGTGAGTTTCTATATAATTCGTCCAGAGGACCTCATGCTCAAATGATGATGAAGCCAGAATAATTGCCTTCCCGGGATTATTCGCGGAACCGAATCCAAACCGCCCGGCCCGACCGGTTATATTTTGAAATTCGGCCGATGTTATTGGAATCAATGCCGGTTTGCCGCCAAATATGCCGGAGTCATATTTCATGGTTTCGAGAAGTACTGTCTCGGCGGGAAGATTCACCCCCATTGCCAAGGTTGTTGTAGAAAATAGAATTCTAATCTCGCCGTTGATATACCCCTGCTCTACGGCCTGACGCTGCGATGGAGTGAGGTCGGCATTATGGAAAGCGATGCCATGCGAGAGAACCTGACGAAGCGAGCGAATCAGAAAGCTTGGTTCTTCCTCATCGAGTTGTGTTAGAATTGACTTGGCTTCGCCCCAGTCAACCGATGCGGCCAATTTAAAGGCGGCGTTAATGGTATCGCGTTTGGATTTAAGAAAAATCAGTTTCTGGCTTCGGTCGCTTCTTAGAAAATTGATAAGGCTTTCAGTTATGCTCTCAGGATTACTTTCTATATCAAATTTTTCACTCCCTTCAATTCCATTATTAAAACTGCGGTAATGGAAATGTCCATCCGAGGCCACACCCTGAAGAAGATCCACCGGTCGGGCAGTTTCTTTTATTATCCGACAATTAAGCCATCGAGCTAATTCTTCTTCATCATCAAGCACCGCTGATAAGGCAATAATTTTGGGCTTATAGCCGGAGGTTATAATTTTTGTTAAGGCCATCTCCAATTCAGGTCCTCGCTCGGCATCGCCAAGCAGTTGCAATTCATCAATTATTATCAGTCCAAGTTGTTGCAGAATATCGATATTGGCAGTCAGAAGACGATTGAACTTTTCATAAATGGCGACGGCGAAATCAAAATCGCCCATCTCAAAGAGGTAATCATTATCGGGATGATCCCGTGTAACAATAATAGTCTTTATTCCAAGAGGCTGATAGCAAGAGTGAAAGAAATTATATTTTTCTTCGGCAATTGATTTGAGAGGAATCAGCATTACCGCTTTTTTCCGTTTTAATAAGGCAGATATGGCGGCCATCTCGCCGCAAAATGATTTCCCCGATGAGGTCGGCGCGGAAATAAGCAAATTATTGGCACAGCCGTTATCAATCTGATAATTAATCAGTCCGGCATGGATTGCTTTTTCCTGCAATGGAAGAAGATAATCTCCCTGCCGATTACTCCAAGCATTGATAATCAATTCCGGCATTTCATATTTGGCCAAGTCCTTTAATCGCATTTTGTCCTCCCGTTATGGCAACCATTGGGGCTTGTTGGAAAAGTTCAAATAAAGCGCATGCATTGTCATTCCCGCGGAAGCGGGAACCCAGAAAACGGAATATAAGTGCAAGCCAGTCACCGCTTTCTGGATCCCGTGTCAAAGCACGGGAAGACAGGTCGGGGTACTGCGATGAACTTAAATGATGCACAATTACCATAACATGCACTTTTTCAACACTCCCCTACGGCGCGGGGTTTGGACTTTTTCAACACTCCCATCGGGTTTGATAAAAAAACCCTATATTTCCCAATATTTCTTATAAGATGATCAAACATTTTACCCGCAACTCCCAAATCCGCAGATCGGACAGGTAAAACAGGCTCCAAGACGAATTAATGCCATACCGCAATCGGGACAAAAAATATCCGCCATAAGACCATTATCCCGATGACTGGGAATTGGCTTCGTTTTTTGAAAAATGGTTTCTATGGGGATATGTTCAATGGTGTTATTTTGCTCGGGCATCTTTTTTCTCCTTTTTGTAATATCTATCGCCACATAACAATAATACTGCACATTTGTGCAGTTGTCAAGAAAAATATTTGGGAAAATAATATTTGAATAGTCAACGCCAATATTAAATTTTATAAGTATTTAATTATTAATGGATTATGTAAATTGGGAACAGAGTAATAAAGTATGGATATTCTATTTCAGTATTACCATCTTCTTGGATTCGGTGAATTCTCCAGTTTTCAAATGATAAAGATAGATACCCGATGACAATTCGTGGCCAGCATCATCCTTGCCATCCCAAAGAACGGAGGTAAAACCAATGTCATTACCGGAGAAAGAGCGAACATTTTGGCCGGTTATATTGAAAATTTCCAATTGCCATTCCCATTGATATGGTAATTCAAAGGATATTGCGGTGGATGAATTAAAGGGGTTGGGGTGGTTTTGATGGAGCAAAAATTCTCTCGCCGGAGTTACATCATCAATTTCGAAAATGACTTTTTCCCCATAGTTTCCAGTGGCTTCGTAATCGATTAATTCCAGTGGAGATTCACTATATATTATTTCCAGCAATCCGGTTCCGGAGGTGTCAAGATAAAAGGGAGACATAATCCATGGGGTATGATTATGCCGAAAGAGCCATCCCCCCTTTATATTTTTTATGTTTTCTGCTTTGGAGAATAAGTCCCTGAATTTTAAGAAAACAAATCCGACCCGCCCATCGGCCCCATAATTTATTATAACTGATGTATCAGTCCTGAGAATTTTTATTTTTTCATATAAAGTGATATTTGATGTCGGTCGGCCATACATTTTATTAAGCATCCAACGATAATCCTCAATGGTTAATGGAATGCTATCGCCATTCAAATCGGTTGCCGCTATCTGGCTATCAACATTGATAAGAAATGCTGATGTGCCCTCGCTAAGGCATCGAAAAAAGAGCATTACATCATCAATTTCATTGGCATATCCATTTAAATCCACATCTCCAATATCAGAAGTATCAGGACACTCGCCGGTATCAATGGCGCTATTATAGTAATTAATAAAGCGATTTGGCGTCATTCTTTCAGCCGATTGACATTCATTTGGAGAGCCAGATATCGTCGGGAAAGCGCTGTTCCTATTGGTAATCTCTTTGCCATTATGGTCATATACACAAGAAGAAATCGCCATTTTTATATCCCAACTTTGGCCTCTATAGCTCATCGCAATGCAATTATCACCGCAATCCTTCCAGTAAAATCTGATTGGCATTGGCTGACATTCAAAGCTAATCCAATTGGTGTGCGCGAAATAGAAATCCATTGTAAATAAGACAATGTAATCATCGCTTGTATATCTCTTTGGATTATGCATTCCATTATTTATATCTGCCATGCCGACAAATCGGATTAGAGACGTTGAACCTAAATATAGAGTATCCTTTCCATATCCAAATCGATATGTAAAATATTCCCATTCATAATTTCCTGGTATGTCATATAATTTCCCAGGATCTGCCCCCATGAAAGTTAAAGCGGTCTTATCATAAGCTATTAGAAAATCGAAACCTCTGATTTCTTCAGAGCCTTGAATTTTTGTAACAGGAATATATACATGATGTCCCAATTGGGCATTTTCCACTTTCCCTATTTCAATGCCAAATGGGATTTCCCATGAATCAGGGGGGTGGTATAAATTCTCATTGTCTGCGCTAAATAAGAGAGTACCGTTAATGATAGTGACGCAGAAAATTAAAGCCCAAAAGTGAAATTGGCCACTATATTTATTCAATAATCCCATGAAAGTATTAATAACCCTTCGATATTATTATAGCGCTAAAACCGGAATTGTCAATCCTTAATTTTGATATGTATATAATTTTCCGCGGCGTCAGGAACCCTTTCCTGACGCTTTTGCCCGTTGTGTCACTTCATTTCTTCTGAACACACCCCGCGCCCCTCGCAAAATCACTACAACCTCGATGGTAAATCCGACCCCAGACATATATATGAAGGGATATGAATTACTTTTACCCAAAAAGGACAAAACAAAAAATTAAAAAACGAACCCATTTTTTATAACATATTGATATACAAATAGATAGCGATTTTCCAAATGGGTTCGTTTTCTGCCGGTAACCGCCAATAAAAAATGCCCCTCTCCGATAAGAAGGGCATCAAAAAAAAAGATCGTCTGATATAATTTATTATTCTTTCCCAAAAAATACTGTAATCCCGGCCTTAACATCCAGATGGCTTACATCATCTTGGAGTTTATAATACACATTACCATATTCAACTTCGTTATCTTTCAACTTGGCCATATTATATCCAAGCTCAACAAAGAGTCCGCCAACATCTGATGTATAATACATAGCGCCTGCGGCCACACCTAAGGTCAATCCTGCTCCATAGGAAAGTTCGCGCAGTGTGGTTTTATTTGGCCCAACCCAAGTGGCAAATTTGGCAAAGTCCGCGCCAAGTTTCATTTTTACATAAGGTTCAAAATTGGATTCGTCAGCAAAAGCATATTTGGCGTAAGCGCCAATATCATACAGATTATAATGGAGGGCAAAATCTTTATTTTCTATTGGAAATTGAATCAATGAAAAATACACACCCAGACAGGTTTTGGCATTTAAATAACGCCCGCCTGATATACCTACATTCATTCCGGATTTCGCGCCCAAGGAATCATACCAGTCTTTTAGAGCGCCGGAAGGCATTGACATCCCGGCATTTATTGATACCTCATAATCACGCCAATTTTCATCCTGTTGTTCCTGAGCAAATGAATTGACATAAAACATCATGATGAGAATGGATGCCAGAATCAGTCCTTTTCTTTTCATTATCATTTCCTCTAATCCTCAAATAACTTTAATACATTTTTTCCAACACATAATCTTTCATGCCGACGTGGGAAGATATTTCCACGCCGGTCAAATTGAAAACCCAAATAACCATCCTATAGACGGTTTGTCAATAGATTTATCAAATTTGCCGCACAGGAAAAAACGACCCACTGCCGACAGAAAATTATTCGGCCGGAGTTTGGAAAACTTAGGGGAAAGGGCAAATGAATTTCTCTATCTGTCCTTTCCCTTATTCGAGTAGTAGAGAACCATAAACATCCCCACAATCAAAAAAGTGGTGGACGAAACCATCAGGGCGGCGATGCAGTATTGAAACACCTGAGTCAACATACTCGCTCCCTTTTTAAATTGTTACCCTAACTTCAAAGATATTTAGCATAGAATAATATGTCAAGAGGAATGAATAATTTTTTTCACTATGGGAAAATCTTGTTCAATATTTGAACTTGAATTGCTGTAACTATTTCAGAATGAAACAATTAGAGCGCATTTCTTAGATGTGATGGAAATAAAATTATTTCCGCTTGCCCGGAATTATCCCTTTGTCAGTAATAAAAGCTGTCACCAATTCTACGGGTGTTATATCAAAGGCGGGTGAATATACTTTTACTCCATTAGGCGCCGTCGGCGCCCCGCCCCAATTGGTAACTTCCTCTGGAGAACGTTCCTCTATCGGGATATCCTTACCGGAAGAGGTATTCTCATCGAAGGTTGATGTCGGTGCGGCGACATAAAAAGGGATGCCGTGTGCTTTGGCCAACACCGCCACGCCATAAGTGCCGATTTTATTGGCAAAATCGCCATTTTTTGCAATTCTATCAGCCCCAAGAATAACACAGCTAATTTTCCCTTGTTGCATAAGAAATCCGGCCATGTTATCACATATTAAGGTGACATCAATTCCCTCTTGCATAAGTTCCCAGCAGGTCAATCTGGCGCCCTGTAGAAGCGGACGAGTTTCATCAGAATACACTTTGAATTTTTTCCCCTGCGCTTTTGCCATATACATGACAGCAAGAGCAGTGCCTATTCCGCCGGTGGCCAGAGCGCCGGCATTGCAATGAGTGAGAATGGTATCATTATCCTGAATCAATTGGGCGCCATGCCGACCAATCGCCGCGCACATTTCCTCATCCTCTTTTAATATCGATTTTGCTTCATCCCAAATATGCTGGCTCAACTCTTTTATATCATCGCCATCAAACTTCTGCGCCCTATTGAGCGCCCGGTTAACTGCCCACGATAAATTGACCGCGGTAGGACGGGCGGATTTTATCTCATCGGCAATATCGATGAGAATCTTCTTAAGGCGCTCAACATCAGTTTTAACTTCAGCCATTGAAGCTATTGCCAGCGCAAATGCCCCGGCAATGCCGATGGCGGGAGCGCCACGTACTTCGAGAGTTTTAATTGAATCTATAATATCACGATAATCATCATAGTCATGATATATAATCTTAAGAGGCAACTGTCGCTGATCCAAAATTCTTATTTTTTTCTCCAATGGCTCAATTGCCTTGAAATTCATTATTATGCTCCAATTACTTATAAACTGTTCTTCTTATTTTGCGAGTAGAGGTTTTTTCCAATTCTTCAAATTTGATTTCAAATCGAATGAGTCTCTTATAATCGGCTAAACGATTATTGACCTGTTGTACTTCCGTTTCGATTACTTCATTAACGATCTTATGGTCGGGAGATGAACCGATTTCCGGAAATCTCGAACGCATTTCATCGAGGTTGGGGACGATAATGGCATGAACTTCCTCCCCCATTCTATTTTCTTTTTTTCTTCCAAATACGATTGATTCCAGAATGAAAGGAGATAAATGCAGAGCGGCTTCAATTTCTTCCGGATATATGTTTTTGCCGGCGGCGCTAACAATCAAATTCTTTTTTCTTCCCGTAATATATAGTTGCCCCTTCACCATTTTGCCCAAATCGCCCGTATGAAGCCATCCGTCTTTTAGCAATTCCTTTGTAGCCTGAGGGTTATCTATATAACCCGGCGAAGTGTTTTCGCCTTTGACTTTGATTTCACCGATACCCTCGGCATTAGGATTAGAAATTTCGATTTCCACTCCCGGTATTGGTGAACCAACAGAATCAAATTTGATGCCATTGGGCCTATGGAGAGTAACCACCGGTGCACACTCGCTTAATCCATAACCTACCATAAAATCAAATCCTATCAAATTAAACCACTCTGCAATTTTGGGCGGGAGAGGCGCCCCTCCGCAAACCATCATTTTGACCGACTCTAATCCGGCCCTTTTACGCATCGACTTAAATAAATGCTTGCTCGATTTAATTCCCAAAATCCAGAAGAATCCGCTCAATTTATAAAGTAACCGATAGAATATCTTTTTAATTATGGGCAATTCCTCAATTCGTTTGGTAATCGCATTATGGATTTTTTCATATAAAAGTGGAACGCCAATTATACAAACAACATTATATTTTTTAATATCATTGAGCAGGTCTTTTGACTTAAGCGATTGAGCATAAACAATTCTTCGACCCACAATTAATGATGTCAAAAAACCACAGGTCGATTCAAGCGTATGATGGAGCGGCAATATGGAAAGACAGGTATCATCAGGAGGCAAATCAAGCGCCCGAATCGTTCCCTCTATATCAGCCAAAATATTGCGATGAGTCAGAATTACTCCTTTTGGTTCCCCTGAAGTGCCAGATGTATAGATGATTGCGGCCGGGTCGTTTGGCGAAATATCATTCGAAATATATGGTTTAGAATCCAGAAGATCACTCAGGTTCGGAGTAAATGAAGAATCGATACAGACAGATGTAATCTTGAGATTCTTTCGAACCGCAATTCCATTAACAATGGGAAACCATTTATTGGAGCAGAAAATAAATTTGACTTGAGAGACATCAAGAGTATGAGCTATTTCTTCTTCTTTCCATGAAGAATCAAACGGAACAAATATGCCTCCAGCCGCAAGGGTAGCAAGATATATCATCCCCCATTCGGGGCAGTTGGGAGATATTATTGCCGCTTTGTCTCCTCGGCAGAAACCAAGATTTTTAAGCCCGCCTGAAATTCGGGTTACAATTTCATGAACTTCACTATACCGATAACTTTTCCCGGAGCCATCATTGCTCACAAAGGCGATTCTGTCCGGTATTCGCAGACAGCAATCAAGCACAACCTGATAAATTGTTCCTGAGAGTGGGAGCGATTTTGGTTGTGGAGGTATCATCTATCCAATTTACGAACTGGATGTAAATTCATCAAGGTTTTTTAATAAAAATTAAGGGCCATCCCGTGGCTCTCATGGGATGACCCTCTCGAAACAAAACAGGAGTGAGATTATTTTGATAAAGCTACTGATTTGGTCAAAGTTATATTACCTCTTGCGTCGTTGTCACGAACCTGCAAAATAATACTCTTGATTGTGGTATCGGTCGGCGCGGTATAAGTGAATCCACTTGCCTCACCATACAGGTTTGTCTTCTGATTGGGATTGGCCACACTCCCGCCGCCGGATGCGCTGGCCGTCAAGGAATGATCTCCAAGTGGATTTCCCCAACGATCCTCAATAGTAACCATAATCGGAACCGTCGTCCCATAATTGACAGTCGCCGAAATATCAAGAGCACAACCACTATAATAGGCCGGTCCGGTAAGCAGCGAACAAGGCATGGCTGAATTGATGAAGCCTTTATAATTGGCGCTGATATAATCAATAGCGCCAACGCCATTATCCACGGTTCCGGTCATGGAATAATCATAGTCAAGAATAACCGATGTCATAAAGGTGCGCACAATTGATGCATTGCACCCATCTTGGACAACGCCGGAAGCGACATTAAGATAGAAACTCTCGAGATCAATCTCGGTTTGATCATCAACATAATTTCCGTTCAGGTCGCGAACCTCGACCCAGAATACTTTGGTGCTCTTGCCATCGGCGTTGATATGTCCTGGAAATCCTACAAACCACAATGTATCCGGTACCCAACTGTTGATGAAATATCCGGTATCCATGATAGTTCCGCCGGAGGTCTCGGCATAAATCTCTACAATACCATCGGCATTAGGGTCGTCATATCCGGAAATCCACCATGACGTGGCAATCCCGTCTTCATTCTGAATTCGGGTCTCATGAGCCATAATTGTTCCCTCATCACAAGTGAAATAGACGACAGTTGAGTCTGCCACCGGATTGTGATAGATATCTGAAACCAATGCACTGGTCTTAACTCTTTTATTAAGCCATCCCCAATATGGGGCATTACAGACTTCAGCGCCGACCGCAATATGTGCAGGCGGTCCTGCATGTACCATAATCAGAGTGGCATTCGACAGCACGGTATCGGCATAAGTGCGAACTCTGATCGTCCCCGATTTTGTGCCGGACGCAATCGGGCAGGCGGCCATTCCCTCGCTGTTGGTGGTGGCAACATAAGGACCATATCCTACGGCGCCAAGATGCTCCCCTCCACCGGGGCCATCAGTAATTATAAATGAAATCTGAAGTCCTTCGGGAACTGCGTTACCATTGGCATCAAAACCGGTTGCATATAATTTGGCGGTTTCAATCCCGCCGGTCGTTTTTACTGCAATATGAATATTATCGGACATCAAAGCAATGCTGGAGATGGAGGCATCTGGAGTCAACTGAAGGGAAGCTTCCGCATTGCCGTCAATTCCATCATCAATGGTGGCCTTGATATATACCGTCACGGCTTCCGTCCCCGAAGTATAACTAACTATGGCCTGACCATTGCCTCCGCTGGTTACCACCGTCGAAGGAATTATTCCTATCGGATCCCAATGCCCGTTGGGAATGGCATCATAAATTACCGAATCAACACCGCTGGTGTAATATCCATTTTCATCCACATCATCAAATTTCTCACCGGCAACAAGCTTTATAATGGTTGAATCGGGAGCCGGTTGATTATTGGCATCACGCACCGTTATCGTCACCAAAGAAGTAGAAATTCCATCGGCCAAAAGTAAAGTCGGTGAAACTGCCAAATCCACATTCCCTGAACCCTGCTGATTGGAAGTAACACTTACCGCAACCGATTTGGCTGTACCGCCGGATACCGAAGCATAAATTGAGGCGCTACCGGATTGCGTGGCGGTAAAAACGGTGGCCACTATGCCATTGGCATCACTAGTATCAATAGCCGGCGCAAAATACCCTGCGGTCGTTGGCGTAACTGTAAACGTTACTACTCTATTGGCAAGGGGATTGACGCCATCCGTTACAGTAGCCTCAATAACCGAAGTTGAACCCACCGTAACTGATGAAGGACTGGCAGTTATAGTCGTCACCTGCAAGGTGGCAGTATCTGCAGGATCACTCGTAGATGAACTACATCCGGAAATTATAACTGCAAAAGTCACAATGGATAATAGTGAGACCACCAGTCCCAAAAGCTTTTTTTGAGTACTCATTTTGACTCCTGTTTTATGTTAATATCTTTTCATCAACATCAATAAATGGGATAATTCCTCATTAGTCGTTATATCGGAATAATTTGAGTGATTCTTTACACAATAAAAAAAACCCGCTTTGGGCGGGTTTTTTTTGCATTTACAGTATTTTAATGTCCCTCGGCCAAATCTTCAGAGACAATTGTAGGCGTCACAAATATGACAAGATCACGATTTTCAACGCTTTTTTGAGTATATTTGAAGACCGTGCCGATAATTGGAATATCCTTTAAAATCGGTACGCCTGATTCGGTCTCAACTTCATCCTGAGTGGTTAATCCGCCAATAATGGCCGTTTGACCATTATTCACAACCACATTGGTTTCGGCATTACTGGTATTGATGATAAGACCATTTGCATCCAGTTGAACTGTACTCCGTTCAGGCATGAGATGCATAAGAATCTGATTTTCAGCCGTGATATGCGGCGTCACACGAAGAATGGTGCCAACCTCCTCAAACTGGATAACCACATTTCCCGACTGGTCAAACTGTTTCACCGGCACGCGCTGACCCATCTGGATGCGTGCTTCTTTATTATCAACGGTCGTAATTTCTGGATGCGCTATAATTTTCCCCTTACCGGAACTGACAATGGCCGCTACAGTTGCCTTCAGGTCCCATCCCCGTTGCAGAGCAGTAACATTGTACTCAATAAGGCCATCGGTTACTCGATTACCGCTTTGAGTTAATTCCTCTGAAATAGAACGATCCGCATTCGGAGAATACTGGCCGGCGACAGACCAATCAATCCCGAGTTCATTGACATCCTTGGACGAAATCTCAAGAATTTGGGCAGAAATTTTTATCTGACGAGCAGGCCGGTCAAGTTCCCTTATGAACGTAATCAGCTTGTCAATATTTTCCGGAACTTCCTGCAAAATCAAGGAATTGGTTCTTTCATCAGCATCAACCTTTCCCCTATCGGTCATAAGCGATTTAACGGAAGTAACCAACTCACCGGCGGCGGTGTTGGCCAGTCGGATAATTTTGACATCCAATCTGGCCATGGTTTCCTTTTCCATATTATGCTTTTCCATTTCGGTCTGCTCTTTGCGATAGTCAGGCGAAGACAGAACGCGAATATATCCATCCTTCTCGAATACGACCGATAAATCATAGGTTTGGCCGATAATTTTAAGCGCTTGCTCCCAGGTTACATTTCGCACTGAAATAGTGACACTGCCCTGCACGTTGGGAGCCACAACAACATTGACCTGGCCATAATCGGCGAGAAACCTGATGACCGCACGAATATCGGCGGCTTGGAATGTCAAATTCTCAATGGGGGCTGATGGATCTTTGGAACCGGATGAAGTCTGCGCCATGGAGGGCAGATTCGAACTTGCCATTAGAATTATCAGTAAAGCAAACCAAATTAGTTTTTTGATTTTACAGTTATTCATATATAATTCCGCCTTTCATTATCATTGATGACCAAGATAAAGAGCTATTGTGCGACTCCAGCCATACTCGAACAGCTGGAAAAACGCTTTATCAGCATCTATTTTTTCGACGAATCCTTTTTTAACTTTATCGCCTGATTTCAATATATATCCATAACCATCAAGGTCTTCCAACAAGGCTCGGTTGTTTCCATTTTCATTTTCCAATATTCCCACAAGTCTGGAAGTTTCAACATCAGGGATTCTATCCTCACGCGGCCCTTCGGACTGCTTTGTCTCATTAATTAATGTCTCAAATGGGTCACGGAAATTACCCGGCGCATATTCAATTACCAATCGCTGAGGGAATTCGGCGACAATAGTACCTTTTAGCTTATTTGGAAATGCCGGCTCTCTGCGGAAACGAGATGTCGGCCTTGCACCCAACGAACCGGCAGATATAGAATCCTGAGGCAATTCTAAAGCAGGCATATCATCCGGCGAAACATAAGCATCTATTACACTACTATCCAAATATATATCATCCGGATTCACACCGGCGCTTTCTGCCTTCTGCGGCGGTTGAACACTCGCAACCGGTGGCTCTTCTTTTTCCTGAACAACTCCCAATTGTGAATCATCCGGCGGGCGCGGAGGCATTTGTGACGGTGCAATCGCGGGCGGAGTATCCGCCTTGCTCACTGTGGCAACGGATGCTTCAGCTATCGACGCATCTTGGACTACCGTCTGCGCTACTATTGGCGCTGGAGACGCTTCGGACTCTACTGTCACAACAGAAACAGGAGGTTGAGCAACCTGCCGCGCCAAAACGGCTTGCGCTTTGGCGTCATCGGCCATTTCCTGTTCCAGTAATCTTGAACGCTTGGGCGTATAATAAGGGGGGGGCGTGGCTACAACGGGAGTTTCTATAACTGGAATTTGGTCATCCAAAGGCGACGAGATAACTGTTGATGGAGATTCCGGCTCCGGTATCGCTTCTTCTTGTATCTGCACTGGAGCAATTTCACTCTGAGGTTTTTCTTCAGCCTTTTCTTCTTCTGTTATTGATGCCTTTTCTTCAAAAGCAATTTCGGTTTGCATCGGTTCCGAAGTAACAGCTTTTTCCGGTGATTCGACCAACGGTGATTCGACAATCGGAGGCGACGTTACCGGCAGAGCTTCTTTTACCGTAGCAAACTCCGGCATCTTCTCCTCTTTACTTGACCACACAGGAAAATCTGTCACGGTATTATCCGGTATATAGACAAATACGAAATTTCCGCTTTTTTCAATCCTATAAATGGCAGTATTTTTTAGGTCCAGCACCACTCGGACAATTTTATCCGGTTTTACCGAATATTGGCTGGTTCGAATGGCGCTAATAATTGATGGCGGCAACTCAGAATATATCTTTTGGCCAAGATTATGGACGGATGGGAAAATATCCACAATAATTCTATAAGGCTTTCCATCCTTGGCTTCTTCAATCTGATGAGAATATTGAAATTGATCGGCGATATCAATTTTTAACACGGTTTCGCCATTAAGGCTCTTAAGATGCAATGCATCAACACTGGCGCCCGCCATGACCGCCGGAGCAATCAATAATATCATTAATATCATATATGACAATTTGCTTTTCATTTATTATCTCCTCCTCTCATATCACCAGTTCCTGCAGTCTCTCCTCAGGCTTGACAAAATATGTAGAGAGAACAAAGCTGGCTGTGATGGTCGGTTTCTGTTGTTCCATCGCGCCCGGTTGTTCGGACCCGGAAGCGGCCACATTAGCCGGCGAGGAAGAGGTTATTTTCAAACCGGAAACATTGGCAATGAAGGGGAAATTGGCCACATATCCTATGAATTTGCCGAAATCATGATATGTGCCGGCCATATCTATCTGGAACCCGGCCACATTATAGAATTTCTCAGGGACAATCGGTTGCGGCTCAATTTTTGCAATTTTTGTCTCGGTCAATGATGAAGCAGTATGAAGCTGTACCAGAAATGACGGTATCTGCTTCACTTCCGGCAGTAATTGCTCAATTTCATGATAGCGACCGAGGAGATCCTCATACTCAATTTTTAATGCATCCAGAGATTTCGATTTCATTTCCACATTCTTCAAATTGGTAATCATAGTTTCATATTCTCTTGTCATATTGGAAAGCTGGGCGTCGTATTTTGAATACAGCCTTGTGTACCAGAAATAAACCACTACAAAGAAGGCCGCTACGCCGAGCGATATTTTTTGAACTTTAGGGTCTTTGAAATCCATAGCGCCTCACTTTAGTTGGAAATTTCTTCCATAGGAATATCGTTGACCATGCTATCCAAAGTTTGCATCGCCAGTTTCTCGACTTCCTCGTCGGATAAGTAATGCACAGTACAACTTAATTTGAAATTATAGGCCTTCTGTCGCCCGAAGGCTATTTCTTTTGTATAAACAAGGTCGATATCATCAAAATAATTCGACCGCATCATTTTAATCATGAAAGATGCTAAAGCATTTAGGGTAAAGGTAAACCCCTCAATTTCAGCGGGTTTGACGGTAATTTCGGCATACCCAGAAGAGCCGGCAACAGTCGCATCCTGCTTTGGCTGTGAAGCCGGTTGGGCTTTGCCGGGAGTGACCACTGCCGTTTTTTGAGCGGCCGCCGGCGTCTGCGGCTTTACTTCACTGAAACTTGAAAGCCAAACGAAGTCTGGAATATTCTTTGACAAATCCTCAAGTATCCGCACCCAGGCGCTTCGATAACGGTCAAGTCTCTCTACAGCATCCATACGATCGGTGATTTTAGCCTTGATATCTATCAAAGCATCTACCATCTGAATATCCTTTTGGAGCTGAAGCGTGCGAGAGCGGGCAATTTCCATCTGGCCGTTCAATTCGCGCATCTGATGTACCTGATACATGGTAACCGCTCCCAGCATTAGGACTATGCCGCCTACCGCCGCCATAGTGTATGCGCCATGCTTGCCGAGGTTGAAACCGCCTGAACGCTTTAGATATTGCTTGGGTATTAAATTTATATTTATCATGGCTACCTGACCTTCCTCATCGCTAAACCGACCGGTACGGTTAGAAGAGGCGCTATCTTTTCAGGCGACAGATACTGGAACATATCCGGGTCAAAGTCAACATTGCGAAGCGGGTTCAATATTTCCAGAGGAATATTCAATTTCGACTGCAAGTATTCCGGCAGATAAGGCACCAAAGCGCCGCCGCCGGACAATACCAGCCAGTCTATTTTGTCAACCTTGGCCTGTGTTTTAAAATATGAAAACGCCAGTTCCAGGCCGGAAATCAGCTCATCCGTGGCCGATATAATTGTTGCCTTCAACATATCCTGATCAACAGAATCTTTCATTTCTCCTTTAATGGCCTTTGAAGCCAATTCTGCGTTAAGTCGAAATTCTTTCTGTATGGCGTTATATATCTCTCTCGTTCCGGATGAAATGTCACGAGTTGAATGATACAATCCCTCATAAAGATATAGAATATTGGTGACATCATAGCCAAGGTTTACCAGAACTGTGGTACGGGTGGGATCAATTTCATAGTTGTACTCATACGCATTCAGGGCGGCAAAAGCATCAACATCGACTACCGCCGGCTGGAGTCCGGCATCAAGAATTAACTCCACAAAGGAATTGAGAAATTCATTCCTCGCCGCCACCAGAAGGATTTCGGCTTTCTTGGTTTCCTCATCGACCTTAATAACATGATGGTCCAACGTGACATCCTCAACATCAAAGGGCGAACGTTGTTCGGCCTCAAAAAGAATAGCCTGCTCAGCTTCTGAACCGGACTTTTTATCAATGCTGAATTTGTCCGTAATCACACCATATCCGGAAATAGAAACCACCACATCCTTGATTTTTGGATCCACCTGGTCAATCAACGATTGAATTGTGAAAATAACCGCTTCCCGGTCTTTTACTTCATCGGCCACAATTGCTTCCGGCGGAAGCTCTCTGATGCCCAAGGCTGCAAGAGCAAGTCCCCCTTTACTGCGATCAAGCTTGACCAACTTAATGGAGTTGGCTCCCACATCCAGACCGACCGTGCTTTTACTCTTTTTCGAGAATAACATAGGCGTCTCTTCTATTATTAAAGACTTATTTTCATCATCTTATTCTGTTATCGTCATCTATATCCCGAAATTAACCCCAAGCCAATATCTTTATTCCAAACCGAGGGAATCTATTGAACTTCATTAGGGTATCGTTTTCTTCTGGGAATTATCGGAGGTTTCGTTCAATTTTTTAACATTCCATTGAAAAATAAAATAAAAAAACCCCCCGCCTATATTTGGCAGGAGGTTCTACCGGAGGATGAGAAAGAGGGAACTTTTTCTATCAATAACCATGAATATACATGACTTTGGAACGCCCGGTTGCCGCTAACACATTGAGATGGCTAAAGTTAACAATAGAATTGGCGTCTGACATCATATATATATCACCCGAACCTGAGGCTGTGCCATTGGGCTGGTAAATTATTGCGGCGGTTGGAAATGAAGAATATAAATAAACTACCTCATCCGGCAACGAATCAACCCTTACCACAGAATCAGCGCCGGAATCATATGAAAAACTCGAGAGATTGGCCTTGTCTTTAAACATGGTCAACACAAATGAACCACTATTGAAATGAACGCCATAGGGCGCCTTCTCGGTAATAGCGTTGGAACGAGCGGTACGCAATACCGAAAGAATATTTTTGGTTTCGCCGCGGAACTTAATTCTCTGAACAGCTCTATCAAATGTGGGCGTTGCCAAGGATGTAACAATTCCGACGATGAGAACTACTGCCATCAATTCCACCATGGTCACGCCTGATTTTGATTTAAGTCTAAATAGCATACTTAATCACTTCCCTTCGGCTTAATACAACCGGTTAAGGGCTTTTGCATAAATGATGCCCTCCGCATAAATTATTCTGGATATTCGGAAAACCAATTAGACTAAATTGCGATAAAACGACTTACCGCCCCAATTATCCAAAACTATAGTGCCGGTAATAGATATTAGTATGAATCCAATGATATAAAAGTATGGGATATAACCCATATAGATAGTCCAAAGGCAATTGATATATATTGATTCTCCCAAATTATTTCCGGATAAATCAGCTTGTAGCCGACCTTCTGAAAAATCAGCTGCGATAAAAATGCTCGCCCCGCGGGTTCTCCCGCCAGCGCCAAATTTTGATAGCGAAACCGCCCCTATTGTGGTGTCCCAAAAATAAATTTCAAGTTTTGTCGGGTCCTAATCCCGATTCGCTTTGCGATTCGGGACGAGACCCGGCAACTCTATTTATGGCAAACGAATGCATCAGGTCTCATTCTCCCCAACAAATTCGGGGAGAATTAGGACCTAACGCAACCATTAGATAGATGTAAAGATCCGCTGGAGACACCACCCTATGCAGAAATATTAAAAACTAATTAAATAACAAAGGCTCCATTCCTATAAATAATTTTCCCATCAGCTAAAATCTCCCCGCCCGCCTTTAGATCACAAACCATATCCCAATGAATTCCCGATTTGTTGACACCGCCGGCTTCAAAAAGAGAATTCCCCAATGCCAAATGACAGGTCCCCCCTATCTTTTCATCAAATAATGTATTTTTAGTGAATTTTTTTATTTCATAATTGGTGCCTATCGCAAATTCACCGATTCTTTTGGATCCATCATCGGTGCCAATCATGGAAATCAAATAATTCTCATCTTTATCGGCGGAAGCTTTGACCACCTCCCCGTCTTTAAAGGTCAACCTGACACCGGCAACCTCGCGTCCGGTATAAAATGCCGGGAATGTGAACTTGATTGTCCCATTGCCGGAATTTTCTATTGGGCATGTAAAAATTTCCCCGTCAGGAAAATTCTTTTTGCCACAGCAATTGATCCATTTCCTTCCCCCAACATTCAGCTTCAAATCGGTTTCTTCCGCACGAAGATGAATCAATCCCGTCTGATCTAATATATTGATTAAACGATCCTGCTCCAATTCAACTTTTTTCCAAAACTCAACCGGATTTTTTTCATTGACATGACCAGCGCTATAAACAAATTCCTCATATTCATCAAGGGACATTTCCGCATCTTGAGCATGCGCCAATGTCGGGAATTGTGTGCCGCACCAGTTGAGTGCGCCTTCAGCCTCGCGCGTAAAAAATCGCTCCATATATGGCCGATTGGTTTTATTGACTAATTGTTGGCGAGGAGGATCAATGCCGCTCAAAAATTTGGTGTTGGTGGTGCCCCAAATATTAAGTAGAGCGTTCAATTGCTCAACTTCAAATTTTCTCATCGGTGAATAGAATGAAAGTTGCTCATCACTCCCTTTTTTAAGAAACAATTCTGCAAGGTCGATTAGCTTTATATCCGTTGTTACATAAGCGCCGGCCATTAGAGCCTCTTCAAAGACCGCCTTCACCAACGGTTCCGCTATCGGTTCAGCGACAATTTTGAAAATCTGCCCCGGTTTAATCCCAAGAGAATAATGAACCAATATGCGAGCCAGATTTTTTAATCTTGTATCCATTTATACACCTTTTTATCAGATAGTTATGCCTTCAATTTGTAGTAATTGCTTCTTCAGTTTTAACCCTCCGGCATATCCTCCCAACCCATTGGAAGCCACCACTCGATGGCAGGGAATAACTATGGGTAGAAGATTATGTGAGTTGGCGGCTCCAACAGCCCGCGCCCCTTTGGGATTGCCGATGCGTGATGCAATTTCACCATAAGTCGTGACCTTGCCATAAGGAATTTGGGCGACCCGCATTAAGGCTTTCTTTTGAAAAGCTGTGCCCATTAAATCAATCTTAAGAGAAAATTTCTTTAATTTCCCGGAAAGATATGCTTTTATTTGCTTTTCCGCCTTTTTATTTTCGGTCCCGCCTTTTTGGATTTCATAATCGCCAAAATGCTTTTTCAATAATTTTCCAAAGTGAGATGATTTTTTAAGCGGAAAATCAATAATAGCGAGACCTTTCTCGGAAGAAGCTAAATTAAACCACCCTATTTCAGTCTCGAACTGATGAACATACAACTGTTTCATGTTTCATTCTCCTTCTCCATAAGGGAATACCATAAATAAAGTGTAAATAATGATCGATAAGGGATAAATTTGCGAGCCAATTTTTCCACTTGCATATTATCCGGTAATTTTCCCAAACCAAAAACACTTTTCGCCGCCTTGTGCAGACCCGAATCGCCCAAAGGCAGGCAATCAAGATGTCCGCCGCCGCGCATTAAGATATAATTTGCCGACCAAATCCCAATGCCGCGAATCTCAAGCAATTTCGAAATTGCTTCATTATAGTTCAACTTCGATAATGAGTCAAACGCACTTCCATTTTGCATCTCCAGTTGTGATAATCCGATGATATATTCAGCCTTGCGAGTTGAAAACTGAAGTTGCCTAAGTTCATCCACCGATGCTTCTGCCAAGGCGGGCGGTTCAGGAAAAAGATGAAACTCATCGCCATCAATCTGATAAATCCGGCCATATTTCTCAACCAGCCGTTTTTTTAGAATATATGCAAAGTTAAGATTGACTTGTTGACCCATAATTGCCCATGCGGCGGATTCATAAACAGTCGGAGTTAGAAGAGGTTTCAGCCCGTGAAATTTATTTATCAATTTCGAAAAATGCTTTGATTCTTTGGCGACTTCATAAAAGGGATGCAGACTTAATTGAGCCGATAGAATCTTATGCGCCACCGCGATAATGGAACCTTCATCAATATCATCACTTTTCAAATACCTCCACCTTACCAATCCCTCAGGATGTTCAATGTCCCCTGAGCAGGAGATTTCCGCAAGTATTATCGAGTCTCCAATTTTAAGAAGCCTTTTTAATATATTTGAGGATGCCTTATCTACAATTTCAAAGCGGCTTCGTTGAGAAAACCTCAACGATAACTCCATGCTGTATGGGGGGCTAATCTTGAATGACAATTCTTGCATATCGCGACCTAATTTCAATCAGGGATAATTCCCAAAACAGATGGTAGCTCTTTTATATTTTGAATAATTACATCAGGGCGACTTTTCTCCAATTCCCTGTTATCTCCAAAAGGAGAATGGACAGCTACTACCGGCAGGCCGGCGGAATGCGCCGCAATAACATCATTTATGGTATCCCCTATAACAAGCGAATTGGAAATATCGCCTCCCAATAATTGCATAACTTTGATAAAGACATCAGGGGCCGGTTTGACTTGGGCTACATCATCAGCGCCAATAAAAGCAGATAATATTGGCGTCCAATTAAGCTTGGTAATAATCTTCTCAAGATGAATTCTCATTTTGGTTGTGCCAATTCCAAGTTTATAGCCCCGGCCATAAAGTAAGTGAAGAGTCTCATCGGCTCCACATATTGGAATGGCTGAAGTCGCAATTTCATCGATGCCGACCCGTTGAAAATTTTCCCAGAAATCTTTATAAGATTTATTGGAAAAAAATTGAAACATCTGCTCCAATGGAAATCCAATAAATCGCTTGATTTCCTCTGGTCGACGCATTTTTTCCCCGATTGATTCCAATGCCCTATTTACCGCTATTACTACCCCCTCCGAGGAATCTATCAATGTCCCATCAAGATCAAAAATCAGATGCTTTATATTACTTGAAATTATCAATTAATGAATTCTCATGCATATAGTGATTACTTTTTGCTGTAAGATATTGATGATTTCTATCATGTCAATCACCATATACCCATTATAATGATATATTTCTGTTCATTGCATAGACATTTATTATGCACTTTTCTGCATGAGATTCGTTATTTATTGAGGTACAATGCAATGCATAGAATTGAAGAATTCCAAAAATCAACAGACCGCCAATGTTTTGAGAACATAACTGAACTTATTGAACAGCAATTGATTACAATAATATTTCTCGCCTCTTGAATATTAATGAAACCGGTTTTCGTATTAACTGTTAAAATATCAAGCAGATAGAGTCCAATTCGGTTCTTATCTTGCTTGACATTTAGTTGCAAACAGGTAAATTATTGACAGAGCAATATATTGGAGGTCGGTCAATGAAAAGATTTACTCTTCTGATAGTATCGGTGACAGCATTTTTATTGGGTCTTATTTGGGCCGTTGGCACCGGTGAAGCAATAGCGCCGCCAGCCACTCGAACCATTTTGCTGGCCGACACGGTCCATATAAATGTTGGAGAAACGCCGACCGATTCAACCGAAATTCCGGCCACTGACTCTCGCGAGACATTATTCCGCGAAATCAAGAAATTCAATCAGACCGTATATGATATTAAGAATCGATATATGGAAGATATCGATACCAAGGATTTGATCAATGCCGGTATCAAGGGCATGCTTGAGGATTTAGACAGATATTCTGTGTTGATGGAGAAGAAATCCTACGAGCAATTGATGGAAAGTACTCACGGGAAATATGAAGGATTGGGAATGGAAATTGATGCGCGTCAGGATCATATTTTGATTGTTACGCCAATGGAAGGTTCCCCATCATATAAAAAAGGTTTGAAATCGGGCGACTTGATTTTTGAAATCGATGGCAAATCGACCTATAAATTAACCACTGCTGATGCAGCCAAATTGATGCGTGGTCCCAGTGGGACAAAAGTAACTCTTAAAATTAAGCGAGAAGGTATTTCTGAATTACTCGATTTTGACCTCGAACGCGCTGTCATTGAGCTGAAATCAGTCAGTTATTATGGTGTTATTGAAGGCACCAATACGGGGTATGTCCGTCTTTCCCGCTTCGCTGAGGAAACCAGCAATGAATTAACTCAGGCCGTCAATGAGCTTAATAACAAGGGAATCCAAGGGTTAGTCTTCGATCTCCGTTCAAATGGCGGGGGACTTCTCCAGCAAGCCGTGGAAACAGCTGAACTATTTATTCCCGAAGGCAAGTTAGTTGTCTATACTCGAGGGAAATATGCTGATTCTGAAAGAAGATACTATTCCCGGCGACTTCCACTCTTCCCTGACAAACCGCTGGTTGTTCTTGTTGATGAAGGCACAGCATCGGCATCCGAGATTGTAGCCGGGGCCCTTCAGGACTGGGATAGGGGTATAATTATGGGACATCCAACCTATGGTAAAGGCTTAGTCCAGCAAATATTCCCGGTTGGCAATGATGATGAAGTGGCTCTCAAACTGACGACCGCCAAGTATTATGTACCATCAGGGAGATGCATTCAAAAGGCTGAAAATGAAATGAAGCATCCTTCTTCTGAGCAAATAGCCTTAATGGATTCCGTAGATGAAGAATCAACCGATTCTCTTGGCGCTGATTCACTTAAAATATCCGACAAAGAAATATATTACACTAATAAGGGACGCATTGTATATGGCGGCGGCGGGATACTCCCTGATGTAGAAATCACGCAGGACCCTTATCTTACTCCTCTGGAAATCAATTTGGAAAGAAAATCAATGTTCTTTGATTTTGCGGTAAAATACACTGTTGCGAATCCGAATATTTCCAGAGATTTTACCGCCGACGATAATATCGTGGAGCAATTTAGGTCATTCGTTACCGGTAAGGATTTCAGTTACAAGACTTCATTGGAAATTTCGCTTGATAAAATAAAAGAGATGGTCAAAAAGGAGGGCAAAGACACCCTCTTTAATGTTGCTATACAGGATTTCGAAGAACAGATCAAAAAGGAAAAGGATGCGGATTTTGTGAATTCGCTTCCATATATAAAGAAAGCTATCAAGCGCGAAATCGTAGCCAAGCTTAATGGAGAACGCGGAGTTTATGAAGAAGTTATTCTGAAGACGGATCCGGGTATTCGGCAGGCGATTCAGCTTCTAAATAATCCGGATGAATACTCAAAGATATTGCAATCCGGCCAGACACGCGGTCAAAACGATTAATTTTGCAAAATTACTCAGGCGAAAGCCCCGCTCCGGTGCGGGGCTTTTTTATTTCAGGTCAAAAACCTTTATCAACCAGCGATCGGCAACTTTGACCATAGTTACTTCGGCTGGCCTGCCGGGACTTGAATTCCCTAAAAGAATAGTAACACTCACCACCGCTCTATCATCGGTGTAGAAGAATTCCCGCTTCCCGAAGGAAAAGTTGATAGTATCGTTTGAGTTGAGAAATACCTTCTCAAGAATGGTCTGTGAACTATAACCATTATTATAGGCCTCGGCAATGATCAATGAATCAATGGCATAGGCATTTTTATCCTTAATGGCACTTTCCAGTTTTGCCATCACATCTTTTATCCGGGGGATTTCATCACGAGGCGGATTTTTCTTCGAACATGAAAGAATGATTAAA
>JAGVEJ010000244.1 GCA_020058225.1 Candidatus Zixiibacteriota bacterium
AATAGCAATGACTTCATTTTTTTCTTCTGAAAGGGTTTTGGCAATGTAAAGTCCAAAATTCCCCAGTCCGATAACTCCAAATCTTTTCATAATAATTTATCCTACCATTATGTTTTCTTTAGCATAGATAATTTCGCTTCGTCCCTTGGGCGCCGCCAAACTATAGGCCACGGTTAGAATTCCCACTTTTCCAATCAACATGGCAATTATTATAGCTATCTTCGATAAATCGGTCAGGTGAGGCGTAAACCCCAGTGATAATCCGACGGTGCCAAATGCTGAGACGGTTTCAAAAATGGCATCGCGGTACACTGAGGGATCGGTCGAAGGCAAACCTGATTGAAAAATAATTAGACTGGAAGATATTGCCGTGACAACCAGAATACCAAGGGTGAAAACGGCCACAGACTTGATTATATCCCCGGTGGGAATAGTTCTTTTAAAAATTGATACGCGAGAATGACCCTTCAATCGACTGATACCCAATGAAAGAATCATTAGGAATGAGGTGGTCTTAATACCACCGCCAGTGGAACCGGGCGAAGCGCCAATAAACATTAAAACTATTATCACCAGAATCGATACATTGGGGAGAGTGGCAAGGTCAACGGTATTGAAGCCTGCTGTTCTGGCGGTAACCGACTGAAATAGTGAATCAAGCAGAGTGATATTTCCTGCAAAATATATGATTAATGCCCCCGAAATAATCAAGCAGGCTGTAACCCATAAGACCGAACGTGAATGTATTGACAATCTTTTTGAAGGGATTCCCGGGCGATAATTCATTAATTCGATCATAACAAAATATCCCAGACCGCCCAAAATAATAAGCCCCATAATTGTTATGCTGACAATTTCATTTGCTCCATATTCCATTAGATTTGATGAGAAAAGCGAGAATCCGGCATTGTTAAATGCTGAAATAGAATGAAACAAACCTGCCCAGATTGAGGATATGGCATCATTTTTTGACATAAATCCTATGGTTAGTGATATGGCTCCGATAAATTCTATGGCGAATATTAGAATCATAATTCTTTTAATCAGGTAAACCAAATCTTTAAACTTTCCCGTGGCGATAGACTCATGGAAATATAATCTTTCGCCGGCGGATATTTTTCTTCCGGCAGATATAAAGATAACGGTTGCTATGGTCATTATCCCCAAGCCGCCCAATTGAATCAGGATTAGAATTGTCGCCTGTCCCCATATTGTCCACGCGGTGGCAGTATCCACTGTAGCTAAACCGGTAACGCATACTGCTGAAGTTGAAATGAAAAAGGCATCAAGGAAACCGACCTCTGCCTTTTGGCATATAGGAAGCATCAGGAAAGAAGCTCCAGCTGATATGAGACCCAAATAGCAGATAAGCATTAAAAGGCCGGGACGAATTGATATTAGCTTATAAAGGAATTTTTTCATAGGTTAAGCAAAATTAAAACATATATATTCTAAGTCAATAGAAACTTGCATTGATTGGGAAAATCGTTAAGTGGCTGACTTGCGCTTGTGTAACCGCTTTCTGGATGCTGAATCAAGTATAGTGTGATGTCCCTAACGCTTCTTGACAGCCCTCAACCGGTATGCGCCGGCAGTCCGCCGCGGCGGAATTCCTGCCGGAATTCATTGTGTCGGGAAATCCGCCTGCGGCGGACGACACCGCGATAAGAGCCAAACCTACGTGTTAATAAATTTCTGGGACACAACAGTCCCACAGGCGGACAGGCAAAGTTCAATATGCCCAAAAATAGGAAAGGTTTGATAAATCAAACCCCTACAAAGCCATGTTCTTTTCGGATAAGACGTGGGGGAATAGTGTATTTTGTATATGACAAGAGATAATTAGGATATGATTAATTATTTCAGGAAGCATGACCATCGTCTTTGGATACTTTCCACCGGTTGGTTTGCATCATCGGTAGGATTTGCGCTCGCCATTCCGTTTATCTCAATTTATTTTCATTCGGAATTGGGAATGTCATTGTCTGAAATCGGTTTATTTTTTGGATTTGCCGCGGTGATTCGTTCCATATCTCATTCGGCCGGCGGCGAGCTGGCTGATAAGATGGGGCGTTATTGGATAATGGTGATAGCCCAGTTTCTTCGGGCCATTGTATTTCTGGTCATGGCTTATGGTATTTACTCAAAATGGAGTTTTTGGGGAATAGGCGGCGTGATCATAATTAATTTTATTTTTGGCTCTCTTTTTCAGCCAGCGGCCAATGCTTCGGTCGCAGATTTGGTGGAAGCCAAAGAGCGAACCGAGGGATATGCCATAATCCGTGTCGCAGGTAACCTTGGCTGGGCGGTCGGCCCGGCGATTGGAGGATATATTGCGGCCGAGTCATATTCAAATCTATTTGTGATTTCAGCGCTTATGACTGCAATTTCCGGGGCCATAATCGGGATTTTTCTTCGAGGCATAAAGCATATTGCTCCGGAAGGAGAAACTTCCACATGGAAAGATGCTTTTATAATTAAGGGGAATGAAATTATTTTCCGACATGCCGCCATTGTTTTTATTTTATACTTGGCAATTGCGCAAATGATAGCTCCATTTTCGCTCTATGCGGTTGATTTTATGGGCATAAGCAAGAAACAGCTTGGATTTTTATTTGCCCTGAATGGTTTGATGGTGACAATCCTGCAGATTCCTATCACCAGATTATTGCGAAATATGAAATTGACCACTCAATTAACCATCGGGTCATTAATATATACGGTAGGTTATA
>JAGVEJ010000144.1 GCA_020058225.1 Candidatus Zixiibacteriota bacterium
ATGGTCTGGATATGCCGACCGCCAAACTCAAAAAAGTTGAAAGATTATATTTTGGTGAGGATTTTCGACGCGCTACCATTGAAGAAATTGGGCATCTTGATATGCCCGCCGGCGTATTGGAAAATTATCGTTCCGATTTTATAAGCGCTATTAATCCGGATATTATAAGAAAGGCCGGATTTAAGGTGGTTATTGATTATGCCAACGGTGGTGCGGCGGCCGTATTTCCGACTATTTTCTCGCAACTGGGAATAAATGTAATAGCTCTAAATGCCTATCTTGACCCGCGCCAATTTTCCCGTCATCCCGATGAAACAGCGGAATCGATAGTTCAGTTATCTTCAATTGTCCGGTCATTGCATGCCGATATTGGTTTTCATATCAATCCGGCGGCGGAAAAGCTTATTGTGGTTGATGAAAACGGAAATCTCATCGACAGTCAGTTGTTACTGCTTTTGGTTACCGACCTTTTCCTCCGCTCGCATCCCTCCCGCAGAATTGCGGTGCCGGTTTCAGCTTCGATGGGAGTCGAGAAAATTTCCGGCAATTATGGGGTAGAGGTAATCCGTGTCCGCAATACTCATCTGGCAATGATGGAGGCTTATCAGGCAGGTGGGGTTGACTATGTCGGCGGCACCCTGGGTGGTTTCATATTCCCAAGTTTTCAGATGGGAACTGATGCCATTTTGGCGATAGCTTTTATTTTGGAAATGATGGCTCGCGAGAAAATAAGATTGGGCGAGATTAGAAAAGAATATGAGAATTATATCCGTAAAGAAATCAAAGTGCCTTGCCCCTGGTCGAAAAAGGGCCAGGTCATGCGAAAAATTATCACCGATACTGATAATAAAAATCGCCAATTGATTGATGGTGTCAGAATTTTTGAGCATGGCGGATGGGTTCTGGTGGCTCCGGATAATTTGACCGCCTCGTTCTCTATTCAGGCGGAATCAGAGTCGCAGGAGACTCTTGAGGAATTGATTAATCGATATAAGTCGATAGTCGAATCAGCCCAGGTATAGAAAACTCCCCAAAAACAAAGCGCCCCAAAGAAATTGGGGCGCCTTGAAGGTAATAGGTTGGGAAGATTTTCTATATTTTTTGTATCGGCGTCATATTTGTTATTCTAATTTATTTTACCGACATTGGCGGGAAATGTTTCAATTTTTTGAATGTTTTTTTTGGTCGTCGGTTCTAAAATATCGTTTTTTTCAATTCGATGGCATCAAGAATCAGAACCACATAAGTCGTCAAGTGCCTATTGTAGGGATATTTAATTAACTTGATTTCGGCATCAACTTGGAATAATTTATGTCTAATATTTCCCAGCCCGCCTTATGAGCGTGCCGATATAATTAGAAACTGCGAGGTTTAAGATGGATTACTTTAAACGAACCAAAATAAATAAAATCCTTCTTGATGATATTATTCCATTAAATCAGGAAATAATCATTCTCGGATGGGTGAGGACTATCAGGCTTTCCAAAGAAGTTGCCTTCATTGAAATAAATGATGGTTCCTGCATGGGAAACATTCAGGCGGTTATCCAGAATCCGGACGATTATCCCATACTGAAGCAAATTCTGACCGGCGCGGCGGTGCGAGTTGTGGGAAAATTGATTGAATCCCCGGCCAAAGGCCAGAAATACGAATTATCTGTAACTGAAGTTCAGCTTGTGGGTGAGGCCGACCAAACCTATCCGCTTCAGAAGAAACGTCATACATTTGAATATTTACGGGAAATCGCACATTTAAGGCCCCGAACCAATACCTTTGGGGCGGTAAATCGAATCCGCTCCAAAATCGCCTATGCAATTCATAAATATTATCAAGAGCGGGGGTTTTATTATATCCATACGCCAATTATCAGCGCCTCGGATTGCGAAGGGGCTGGCGATATGTTCAGGGTGACAACTTTCCCGCTTAATCAGGCTCCGCTGAAGGATGGCAAGATAAATTTCGAGGAGGATTTTTTTGGGGCAGAGACATTTCTCAGTGTTTCCGGTCAGCTTGAAGCCGAAATAGCCGCCATGGCTTTGGGTGATGTTTACACCTTTGGGCCGACCTTCCGGGCGGAGAATTCCAATACCTCGCGCCATGCATCTGAATTCTGGATGATTGAGCCGGAAATGGCCTTTGCGGATTTGGAAGATAATATGGAAATAGCGGTCGATTTCTTAAAATATCTTTTCCGATATGCTTTGGAAGAGTGTGCCGATGAGATGGCCTTCTTTGGGCAATGGGTTGATAAAACTCTGCACGAGACACTGGAACATGTGGTTAAATCAGATTTTGAGCGTCTGCCATATACCTCAGCGGTCAAGATTTTGGAAAAATCAGGAGAGAAATTCGAATTTCCTGTCAAATGGGGAATTGATTTGCAATCTGAGCATGAACGGTATTTGACCGAAAAGACATTCAAAAAACCGGTAGTCGTTTATGATTATCCCAAAGACATCAAAGCGTTTTATATGCGGGTGAACGATGACGGCAAAACAGTGCGGGCAATGGATGTTCTGGTGCCAAAAATTGGAGAAATAATCGGCGGTTCTCAGCGCGAAGAGCGGTATGATGTATTGAGGGATAATATGATTGCTAAAGGATTAAATCCGGAACCATATTTCTGGTATTTTGATTTGCGCAAATACGGTTCGGCGCCCCATGCCGGTTTTGGTCTTGGATTTGAACGAACCCTGATGTATATCACCGGTATGGCGAATATACGGGATGTATTGCCATTCCCGCGAGTCCCACGATGGGCAAAGTTTTAAATAAAGCTAATTATTTGGGCGGGGGGAGTTTCACCTTGAACCCCTTCCTCTCCAGCAATACCTCCTGCCGGCGGCGGACCTCAACCTCGTTCATCACAAAGTCCGGGCCGACCTGCTCTATCATAATCGAAGAAACCGCCGAGGCAAAACAGCCTGATTGACGCAGATCTTTTGTCCGCAGATATTCAAAGGTAAATCCGGCCATATAAGTGTCTCCCGCGCCGGTGGCATCGACAAGGTCAATTTTATATGGTGGGATATCAATAAATCCGCCGCCATCAAAAATCACCGAGCCCAGTTCAGCCAGAGTGACAATCACTATCCTTGGTCCCCAGCTTTTGATTATTTTTGCCGCCTCATACGGGTCTTTGCGGCAATCGATGCCGGTAAGTACTTTGGCTTCGAGTTCGTTCGGCTTTACAATATCAAAGAGACTGATAATTCTTTCGATACCATCCGGTTTGCTGTGATGAATTCTGCCATCGGCATCGGCGCTTCTCAATAACCCCTGCGGATCGCAGAAAAACAGGCCTTTCAGATTTTTGCGAATATGGGCAATTTCCGACAGAGGAATTTCGCCCAGAATCGGTCCGATCAGAACCGCTTGCGAATCCATAAATATATCGAATTCAAGATGGGGAATATCATTTGCCCGTCCGAGAAGGTCCAGCGTACGGTTGCCAAAATCATCATAATAAATCAGAGAAAAACCGCCGGTTTCTTTGGAAGGAAAAATATGCGGTTCAATTCCATAGCCGGTGAGTTTTATTTCAAAATCCGCCTTGAAATCATCACCAATTGAGCCAACCAATTTCACTTTTTCACCCAACTTGGCCAACGCCAGAGCGGCGTTGGTGCTACATCCGGAAAGCACCCGTCCCTCAGTCTCGATTTTTTGCGTCTTTATATAATCATAGACAGGATTGCCAATAGCGGTAATCATGTTGATGGTCTCCGATTATTTTCTTTTGGAAAGAACCTTATAGGAATAAACAAGCCGTTGAATTGATGTGATATATGAAGTCAGCCCAACAATAATAAGCGCAATTTCCAACCATCGTGATTTGGGATAGTAATGCTCGAGAAGGGCGCCCGCGATAATTAAAGTAAATTTTTCCAGTCTTCCCATTATGCCAACCGCACAGTTTTCCATTTTGCCGATTGATTCAGCCGCGGCGCGGGTATAGCTGGCGATGATCATTCCGAAAAGGGCAAACAAACCCCATCCGGGATGAACCATTCCCGACATGGTGATACCGGCCAAAATACAAAATTCGCCATATCGATCGACAACATGGTCAAGGATACCGCCAAATTGAGTTCCAAGGTTGCCGGCGCGGGCAGTAGCGCCATCAAGCATATCCGTAAATGAAGTCAGAAGCATCCAAAGAATCCCCAGCCAGACCTTTGCCTGCCAAAAATATAGGCCGGAGATTATGGCGCATATAAACGAAATACCGGTTAAAATATTGGGAGTCAACCGCAACTTTAAACAGATTCTCCCAAAACCCGGGGTTGATCGTTCGTAAATTTCCCTTTTTATTTTATTTATCTCAGGCATAAATATGTTGTCGGGCAATATATTAATGTCGATAATATTGTCAAGGGGATAAGGCAGGATACCTGGGTTGACAAATCGAAACAATACCCATATTTTCTGCAACCGATTTTGGGAATATATGATTGAGCAAAAATATATAAGAAACTTCTCAATAATTGCCCATATCGACCATGGGAAATCAACCCTGGCCGATAGGCTTCTTGAGGCGACCTCCACTCTCACCGACCGCCAGATGCGTTCTCAGGTGCTTGATGATATGGATTTGGAACGAGAGAGAGGCATTACTATCAAGGCGCATGCTATCCGATTATCTTATAAGGCCAATGATGAACATATCTACCAGCTCAATCTTATCGATACTCCCGGACATGTCGATTTTACCTATGAAGTTTCCCGTTCGCTTTCGGCTTGCGAGGGGGTCTTGCTGGTGGTTGATGCCTCTCAAGGCGTGGAAGCGCAAACGGTATCCAACCTCTTTTTGGCTCTGCAAAATAATCTCGAAATCATTCCGATCATTAACAAAATTGACCTGCCTTCGGCTCATCCCGATGATGTGGCCAAACAAATTATTGACCTTATTGGATGCAAAAAAGAAGATATTCTTCATTGCTCGGCCAAAATGGGTTTAGGAATCGATGAATTGCTGGAAACAATTATTCATAAAATTTCTCCGCCGTCCGGCAATCTCGGTGCCCCATTCAAGGCGCTTGTCTTTGATTCAGTTTATGATTCATATCGAGGAGCTTCGGTTTATATTAAAGTTGTCAATGGTTCTGTCCAAAAAGGTGACGTAATAAAATTCTTTTCCCATGGCAAGCAGTTCGAGGTTGATGAAGTCGGTTGCCGTAGGCTTGAAAACATTCCAACCGAATCCTTATCTGCCGGAGAAGTCGGATATCTTTATGCCGGTATCAAAGAAGTGGCCGATACCCGGGTCGGCGACACTATTACCAAAGTGCACCATCCGGCGGAATCGCCATTACCCGGATTTGTGGCTATCAAACCGATGGTCTTCTCCGGGCTTTATCCGGCCATAGCCGAGGATTACACCGAGCTTCGTGAGGCGTTGGAAAAACTCAAATTGAATGATGCCTCGTTATCATATACTCCGGAAACCTCATCTGCCCTTGGTTTTGGATTTCGGTGCGGTTTCCTCGGAATGTTGCACATGGAGATTATCACCGAGCGGTTGGCGCGTGAGTACAATCAATTGATTATTAATACCGTGCCCAACGTTGAATATCTTGTCTATATGAAAGACACGAGTATTGTGACTGTCGATTCTCCCAGCGAAATGCCGGATGCCGGCAAGGTTGATTATATCGAAGAGCCATATGTGGAATCTCAAATTATCACTCCGCCGGATTATATCGGGTCAGTCATGCGGTTAAGCACCGATCGGCGCGGAATTTACAAAAATACCGAATACCCGACTCCCGCCCGAGCCATTCTCAGCTATGATTTCCCCTTGTCGGAAATAATTTTTGATTTTTATGATAAATTGAAATCGATCTCGCGAGGGTATGCATCGCTCGATTATGGCATCCCTTTTTATCAAAAATCAAATATGGTGAAACTTGATATATTGATCAATGATGAATCGGTCGATGCCCTTTCGGTTATTATTCATCGGGAAAAGGCTTATAAATATGGCGCCAGTCTGACCGAGAAATTGAGAACGCTGATACCGCGTCAGATGTTTGAAGTGGTGATTCAGGGAGCAATTGGAAGCCGGATAATGGCCCGCGCCACGGTTAAGCCTTTGAGAAAAAATGTCACGGCTAAATGCTACGGGGGAGATATCACGCGCAAGAGAAAATTATTGGAGCGCCAGAAAGAAGGGAAGAAGCGAATGAAGCAGGTTGGCAAAGTGGAAATTCCCCAAGAGGCGTTTCTAGCCGCCCTGAAGATAGAAGAGTAGGGATTTGCCATCAAGGTCCGCCCCAGGCGGGATTTATCAAACCCTCACTAATCTTTTGTAAAGATGCATTGTTTATATTCTATTTGCAGTTTATATAAGACAGTGGCACAATGGACATAATCAGGCACCGCATAAAACCAGAAAAAGGAAAAGCATGGCATGCAAAGAGCCATCCCTATTTTACGAAGCAGGCACATAATGTTGTAAGAGAATATATTTTACATTATAGTGAAAAAGGGGATAAAATATTTGACCCATTCGGCGGTACTGGCGTGACTGCGATTGAAGGATTAGCTTTGGGAAGAAAAGTGGTCATAATGGACATTAATCCACTTTCCTGTTTCCTCATAAAGCAAAATTGTATTCAAATAAATGTGGACAGGCTTGCATCTACTTTTTCCTCATTAGCAGACCAGGTTAAGTCAACAATTCAGGAATATGAACAAATATCAGATAAGGATATAGAGAAAATTCCAATAGAATATTGGTTTCCCCAAAAAGTACCCCTTCCGAAAAACGCCGATTTCAATTATGTTGAAGACCTTTTTACGCATCGGCAATTGCTATCCTACTCACTTCTGCTCAATGCAATAAACCAAATATGTGATAAAGAATCGCGAGACATGCTGAAATATGTATTTTCTTCCACTTTGGCCAAAGTGAATCTGACATATATGCCCAGTGAAAGGGAGGGAAAAACTGTTGGGGGAGGCGGACCCTCAATATTTGGCAAATATAGATACTGGCGGCCGAAAGTTCCACGTGAATTACTTGTATGGCCCAATTTTGAAGCGCGATTCAGAATGATTCTTAAAGGCAAAAAGACTTGGAACAATATTACAAAAGATATCAGGGTGGATAACAACTTGACCATTATCCAAGGCTCCGCCCTTGAGCTTTCCAAGCATATCGCCCAAAATTCTATCGATTACATTTATACTGATCCCCCGTATGGCGGAAATATTGCCTATCTCGATTTATCGACAATGTGGAATGCATGGCTGGGTTTTAAAGTGACTGAAAAAATGAAAAGAGCTGAAATAATAGAAGGCGGCGACCTTAACAAAACACAGGATGAATATACATCACTCTTTGCCAAAAGCTTCGAGGAAATGGGACGTGTTTTAAAAAAAGGGAAATGGCTTAGTTGTGTATTTGCGCATAAAAAACTGGAATATTGGAATACAATTATTGACAGTTGTGAAGAAAATGGTCTGCAATTCAAAGGTTCGGTTTATCAACCAACGAATAACACATCAATACACTGGAAGACAAATCCCGCCAATGTTTTATGTAGCCAGAGGATCGCAAATTTTCAGAAGACTTTCCAGAAAACGAAACTAAAAAAGCCGGATGATCTGCGGCGATTCATTTACAATGAAATTGAAAGAGCTTGCAGGGAAAACCAAGGGGCATCGCTTGATGATATTTATCAAAGAGTTCTAGACCAATTACTTCATACTAATAGTCTTGGTGAAGCCAAAAGACGCGGATATCTTAAATTGGATAATGTATTGCAGGATGAATCGCTATTTTATTTTGACGCCAATTCGGGCTTATATTACGTCAAAGAAAACGTTAAATCACAAGATTCATCCGAAATCGATTATTATCGCAAAGTTGATGAACTTAAAGTATGCCTTAAAGAACTTTTCCTAAAAAATAAGTCTATGACCTTGGATAAAATACATAAGGAGCTGTTTGAAATTTTCGCTGATGATAAGAAATTTCCAATTATAAGTAAGGATTTGGAGGAACTGCTTCCACTAATTGCCCGTAAGAATCCAAAAAGCGGCAATTGGCAATTGATAAAAGATCTTGGCGAGCAAGAGGAATTTGCGCTTGGCAAAGTATTGACTGATAAATTGGTGCGAATAAAATCAGATGGCCATTCACATTCAGAAATAATATTTCGACTAGTGCTTATTGGTGCATACCTTGGTTTTAGTAGTTGGATTGGCAAGCGGGAACAATCCATAGGTTCTTATGCCGGGCGAAAGTTTAAGGACATTTCTTTGAGCGACCTTCCCATCAAGGTAATGACACCAATACAAAAGGCAAATATTGAACAAATAGATGTGATATGGTTTGATAGATTGAATTTCCCAAGATATGCGTTTGAAGTTGAGGAATCCACAACAATGCTATCTGCCCTGGAACGCTTTGCAAGTGCTCTTGAAATACAACACGATATAGCCAAAAAATTGGTCATAGTCGCCCCCAAATCAAGGAAGCGGAAATTGGAAAAGACGCTACGGGATTCCACCTATATTGGCCACCCTCAGTACATGGAAAACAAAGTAAAATTCATATTAAAAGAGAACCTCGCAAAATTCTATGATGACCACATTGATAAGGACTTTAAAGAAATAGATTTTAAGAGCATTTTTGATATTGCAGAAACCGATTGATGTGGTGCAATCGGTAGCCCATCCAAAGGGCATGTTGAAAAAACCTATGCTATGGCAATTGTGCACCATTCAAATTCATCGCAGTACCCCGACCTGTCTTCCCGTGCTTTGACACGGGATCCAGAACATGGCTACTGTCTTGTCCGTCTTCGGCCGTCGGGCTCCGGCTCTTGACGGACCGGATTCGGCCTTGACGAACACTTATGCTTCCGTTTTCTGGGTTCCCGCCCGTCTAAGCCGGACCTAATGGCTTGCGCGGGAATGACATTTCATGCGCTTTATTGCATAAGCGAAATAAGGGCACACGGCGTGTGCCCTTGCCCCATTACGCAAAATTACTATAACTTTGATGGTAAATCCGACCCCAGATATATATATGAAGGGATGTGAATTATTTTTGCCAAAAAAGGACAAAGCAAAAAATTAAAAAACGAACCCATTTTCCATAACGTATTGACATACAAATAGATAATGGATTTCAAAATGGGTTCGTTTTTTATCGCAACTAATGGTGGAGAAAAAAATGGACGCATGGCATAGGTCCAAACTTACTCGCCTAAAATCTGAGAATTAATCCGGCGTAAAAATGATTGTCTTTATTCGGATTTATATCCAATGAAAGCGATTTCTCATATTTGGGGAAACGGGCAAGGTGGGCATCAACATAAGCGTCGAACATCGAGATAAATATCGTGGCGCCCAGTAACCATGAATGTAAATTGCGGCTATCTTTGGCATCGCGATATTTATTGTATAGACGAACAAGAGAGGGATCATCGGCGGCGTCATATTCCTTTTTGGCATCAGAGGTAATTTTTGAGTAATGAATCAGATTGGCGATAAGATAAGATTCCAACCCAATAATCGCTCCGGCTTTGATATATTTTTTATTGCCAATTTGCCCCAATCCGGGAATAAGCATCGATTTAAATAAAGCTACCGTAGGATTCTGGGTTTTTGAAGAATCATTGAGACTCTCGGCATAGGAACCTTCGGGAGGGAATATTTTAGCGGGTTTATCGGGATTTTGCGAAAAAGCAATGGCACTTACAAAAAATAAAGCTCCGAGTATCCCGATTATTTTCCGTGGCATTTAATCTTTAGACTTGGCGAAAACTCGAATTTTTTTCTCAAAAAATTCTATATCAAGAGATTCCGAGGGATGTTCAAAAATTTCCCCATCAAGATATATTTTGCATTTCGCAAGGGGCGCAATAGAAATTTTCCGGCCTCGAAACATCCTGATTTCATCTGAATATATATATTTTTTCTTGTATATCATTCTGATGAAACTTGAAAGAATGGCCTTATCCTGCCCGATATCAAATATGACTTCTCCTTTGCCGTCATCATTGATACAGGCGGGCGCAATAGGCAATCCGGTGGTATATGGAAGAAGATTTATATTCAAAAGGCGAGGGGTCATGTCAAAACGAAAGGCATCAATTTTGATAGATAGCTGTTTGGCCGGGACAGATGCGGCGGCCTGTGATGCTATACGCGACCATCCTATTCCAAAGCGGGGAATCCTTTTGATGGCCATCTGCTCGGCCAATTCCACCATCAGTCCAATGCCGATTGAACCCGTAAAAAACCGTCCGCCGGCCAATCCATGATCAATTTTGATCGTGTCTCCCGATAATATATGGCGGACAGCCTTTTTGGTATCCGGATCGCCGTAAAGAGAACGATATATGTTATTGAATTTTCCCAATGGGTAAATTCCGAGAATAGTGGTTCGGCGGATTAGATTCTGAGCGACGAGATTGACAGTACTATCTCCGCCGCAGGCGATAATTGCAATGGGGTGTCTTTGAATCGCCCCTTTTAAGCGGATAATGGAATCAGGCGATGTCATCTCAATGATTTGGTATGGTTTCCCGAACTTTTTTAATTCCGCCGCCAGGTAATCTATTTTTTTGGGATTGTATTCGGCAGAAGCGGGGTTGGTAAAAATATAAAAATCGGATGCGTTATAATGACGGAATTTTCTATCGGGATAACGTTTCATAAATCTAACAATCAACCCTATTCATATTTTGTCAAAACAACTCTGGCTGAGGTCATGCCGGTAGTGGGATTTACAACTTCAAGCATTACGGGAAGATGATTCTTTTCTTTGTTATAATATGCATTTATGGCTTGGCCATTTGCGCTTTTTAACACTTTGAAACATTTAAAATTTCCCGCCGGAACTGAAGCAGAATCTTCACCAATAACGGAATCGGCAACATTTTCCGGCAAAAAGGGCTTACCCGTGAAAGCCAGAAAATTCATTTGGGAATACTTACGGACAGCGGCCAGCTTGAAAGCAAAATTTCTTGAAGTCAAAATTGCACCGGTTGTCGTGGTTAAGCCGGGGATTATGGCAACCTTGCCGGCCGGCGCCAAGGGTGAATTGGAGGTTATTTCAAGGCTATCCCCCACGGCTTTGGCCGTAATAACGATTGAATCAGTGCCGATTTGAGCCTTTATCTGCGGTCCCAACTTGAAGTAATTTTCGGAAAAAAGAATTCTCATATCAGAGACTCGGTATTTTTCCGAGGTAATGACTTTAACTTCCTGCGAAGGAATATCATATATCTGATTTATCACAAACATCGGCTCCGGCTGGGCCACTCTGGTGATTTCGGCGGTAACAATGCCTTTCATTTCGGTCGGAATTAACATGGTCATATCGTAGGATATTTTTTCGGTCTTTCCAACAGGCCAATCGGATAAAAAATCGCCGGCCATGGCGGAAATAGAAAGTAAAGCCAGACAAAGCAAACGCAATATCATGTATCCTCCTAAAAAGCAATATTTTCAAAGTAGATAGTCAATCCACCCCTATTTGGCAAGCCATTTATTGGAAGGAATTGACCCAATCGACAAGGAACTGCCTGTGAGTGTCATTATATTTGAGCATCCCAATGAGCTTTCCTTTTTTAAGCCCTGCAATAGATAGGCCGGATAAATTATCATTTATTATAAAGGCTTTGGCCGAATCATATCCAAGGCTATCCGAGGCAGGTTCCAGCCTATTAAGAGAGACGGCATATTCAGACCATTTGAGATATTTCTCGCCGGCTTCATCGTGCGATAGAAATAACGTGACCGTATCGGCTCCAAATAGATACTCCTGAGTATAAAACCGTCGAAGGAACTTTTGTCCCAAAAATGATTCTCGGAAATATTTATCTCTGGCTCCGATTCTATTGTTAACCGGGAACAGTAAGAAGGAATTAGGCCGGTTGGATGCCCCAGGAATTTGATTGTTTAGCTCTTGAGCGAGACCTACCATCGCCTTATTGGATGATTCACTATCTTCATAGGCAAATACTTTTACCAAATAGGCTCCCTTGACAAAAACGATTGCGGCAGAGGCCGAAAATCCTTCAACGCCCATTATTACAATATTTGGCTTCTCCGGTCTTAGTATGGAATAAATTCCATAAGCATCAGTAGCATTATCGAATCGATATATATCGGCGACCAACTCCACTTTGTCGCCTTTATATTCGGCGATAGCAACTTCGGCAAAATTGTATTGATGATACAATTCCGCTCCCCCATCGATATACTCCCATAACGAATCGCCGGAGAAAATCCGAATTCCCGGCGCTCGCTCCAATCCGGCAGAAAGAACCTTTTCCGGTAAAAATTGAGAGGCATTACCGGCTTCTTCTGTTGTCTTTTTTTTGGCGCATGAGAAAAGTATTAACGCTATTGCAAATATCATTACTATTGTTCTGAGTGAATAAATCTTCATCCTATACCTCAATAATACATATCTTATTTGCCTGTTCTTCTTTTAAGAAGAATCTGGTTTTGGGGCGATCGTGATTCACCGACGGATGTCACATAAATCGCCGCCTTGTCCGCCACCGGGCAGGCGAATTCACAAGTGCCGCATCCGGTGCAAAGTCCAGGATCAATATAAGGTTGTTTAATTCTGACCGCAATCCCTGTTCTATCAATGACCATTTCTTCCCGCAAATAAATGGCTTTGGGCGAAGTCGGACACCATTCCTCACAAACGATACAAGGCGTAGCCATAGACCAAGGAAGGCATCGCCCCTTATCGATAAATGCCGTTCCAATTCGGTTGGGAGATGTCGATTTATCTCCAACTTTTTGCTTAAATGCTAAGGGCAAAATGGCGCCGGTTGGGCAAACCTGCCCGCAAAGAGTGCAGGTTGGTTCGCAATAACCGATGCGGGGAATCAATATGGGACTCCATATTCCCTCAAATCCTGATTCGAGTAAGGTCGGATGCAGAGCATTATTGGGGCAGACTCGCATGCATTGCCCACAACGGATACAACGGGCCAAAAAATCAGATTCCCCCACCGAGCCGGGCGGGCGAACAAGATATGGGTTGGCGTTGACCTCAAAAGCATCTCCGGAGCGAAATAATGGATAAAGGGCGACCCCTCCCATAACCGATGCCATAACTTTGCGGCGGGAGATATCTACTTTTTGCACGCCCGCAGGGTTGGATTTGGTTATTGCCTGTTGCGGGAAGAATTGGAATTTAAGAGCCAATTCTGGGCAAACCGCCTGGCAGTTAAGGCAAAGATGGCATTCGGTCTGTCGCCAAGCCGCGCCAATATCGGGATTATCAGCTCCCTGACAGTGAAGGAGGCATTCATTACAGTGATTGCAGGTTGCTTCATCTTTGGCAAGGCCAAATATGGCATATCGGGAAAATATTCCCAGCATGCCTCCCAAGGGGCAGATACCCCGACACCAGAATCGAGTATATACTCTATTCAAGACCAGAATTAGCATGAAGAATATGCCAATGACCATGATGCCATGAAAATGCACCATTCGGAAATTCAATAATAATGGGGAAATCAGATTATATATACCCTGGACTATGTTCCCTAATGGTGGATACCCAAGGGACCTAAACCATGTAACGATACCAAAAGCGGCGGTATGTATCGTGGGCAAAACAAATGTTCCAATGGAGCGGGCCAAAAGCGGAAGCGGGTCAATCAGCCCGATTTGAAGAGTTCCCATCAACGAGGCGGCAATGAAGAAAAAAAAGATATAGTATTTGATTCTTTGATATTTTTTATAGCGATTGGATTCGATTTTACTTTTTCCCTTCCGCTTCATTCGCTCAGAAGGAATTTCTGAAATCCAATGGTTTAACGAACCAAGCGGGCAGATCCATCCGCAGAAAAATCGACCTATGAAAATGGTGGGAATTAATATGACCAATGCCCATAGCAATCCTTCATAGAGAACGCCATTGGCAAGGAGAGTTCCGAGCGCGGTCAAGGGGTCGAATTGAAGCGTTATCGAGACGGGTAGGGGGAGTTCGATTTTTTCGGGATTGGCCGGATTGAAATTGACAGAGAAATTAGTCTTGAGAATTAACCAAAAGAAAATGGCGAAGAAAAATATTTGTGAAATGCGGCGAATATTTCTGACCTGCTTGATGGTCATTAGACAATTTCTTTATACCCAATGGATTTGTAGTCGATCTTTCCGAGCTCCGATTTTTCAGCCAGCATAATATGGCCAATATTTTCGCCTTTGAGACCAAGAAATTCTGCCGCTCGCGAATCGGCCGCCACCTGATCGGTAGAGCAGATAACCGAATCAGCGGTTAAAACATCATCCAATGAACCGCCCTGCGGTCCCCCTCGCAAGAGAACATGAGTGGCATCAATCACCACCAGAGTGGGTCGGCAAAAGGCGGCCAAATCGACAATTGATTGGTCGATATCCTGATGAAGCCGATGTCTCTCTCCCCCCAAAATTCCATAGAAATTCTTCATTCCGATAGTGCAGGATGACAGAGAATGTTGTTTCACAATCGGCATATTTATCAAACGGTCGGTCTCAATAAATGGCTTCAGTACCGGCCAGACATCAAGAATTTTTCCCTTAATATCGGTCTTGATAAAATCAGCTTCTGTCGGAAGAATCACTTTGGCTCCCGATTTTTCGGAGCTTTCTCTTATCCCCGAGCGAAGAAAGCATCTTCGGGGATCATTGCATGAAATATCGGTAACAATCACTTCTGAAGCGCCGCCGGCATAGCATAATCGCACCATCTCGCCAACTAAATCGGGATTAGTATTAGCCGCCTGCGCCGGAGCGCGATCCCAGCCGACATTCGGTTTAATGGTAACTTTATTGCCTTTTTGTATGAAGCGCTTGATGCCTCCGATGGCGTCGAGAGAGGCATTCAATGCGGCAATATGATTACTATTTTTTGAAAGGGCAATACCAGGGAGGGAATTATCAAAAGGAACAACAAAATCGGTTGATTTGGATAAAAACGATTCATAATGCATTATTTCCCGATTGTGGAAAAAGGCCCCCGTTCCACCGGTGATGGCCGCCAATGCCATCGCCTTGCTTGTCTTTTTTATGAATTCCCGCCTATCCATAGGCTTGTTCCTTATAGAATATATAAAATTGTTATTATTGAGGCAAACCAGAGAACCACATCGAGTAGGAGAGGTCTATCGGTCAAGAGCAATGTTGTCGGCGAGCCGCCTTGCTCTTCTTTGTGCACCAGATAAAGATATCGAAAAATGCCATAAATGACAAAGGGGATGGTAACAAAGAGAAAATTAGTATGAAGCTTTGCCTGCACTTCGGACGAAAGGGTATAAAATAAATAAGTTATAACAGTGGAAGCCGTAACCACGCCAATCAGCTGGTCAAGCAAATATGGCGAATATTTCTCCAGAATTTTTCTATGGGAGATGGCTTCTTTTTGCAGGAAAATAATCTCATGGCGACGCTTGCCCAGCCCCAGAAAAAGAGCCAGAACAAAAGTCGTATTTAATAGCCATCCGGAGAATTCCACATTAATGGCTACGGCTCCGGCCAAGGCTCGCAAAACAAATCCGGCGGCAATGGTCATAACATCAATAATCACCACATTCTTGAGAAGAATGGTGTATAAAATATTCAATGCCAAATAGCTCAAAGAAACATAGAGAGTTGCCGTACTTATCTTAAATGTTAATAATAATCCCCCAAAAGCAATTATAAACGCCAAAACCCAAGCCAATTTAATAGATATTTTTCCTGATGCAATCGGGCGGTCCTTTTTTAGGGGATGAATTTTATCGCGTCGGCGATCGAATATATCGTTTATGATATATACTGCCGATGACAGCAGGCAGAAGGCAAGCATGACCAATATCGCTTTCTCGGCAAGCGAAATATCTCGGGCTTTACCGGCAAAAATTAACCCTGCCAGAACAACGCCATTTTTTATCCACTGGGATGGGCGAAGAAGTTTGAATATATTCTTAATCATGCTATTCCCAATATACCATTTTTCGATTGCCGCAATCTATTATAATAATATCGACTTCATTTGTCACAATATTTGGCCTCTGGAAATAATCGAAAATTATTTGCTGGGATTTCAATTACATGAAATATTTTTTGGCATCGTGAACCGCATCGCCAAAACGGCGCATAAATACCATATCATCGTCGCTTAAGGGACCATCATGGAGAGCGGTCAAGTTCTCAATGAGTTGAGCTTCGTTTGAGGGCGCCATCAAGCAAACATCAACATTTTCATTGGATAAGACAAAGCGATAGCACATCGATGCGGTCGGTATTCGTTCCTCTTTTGGCCAATTTTTTGGCCTTCTTAGAAGATAACCCCATCGGGTGGCTGTATAGCTTATTATTCCCGGGTTGTGTCTGGAGAGATAAGGGAAGATATCCTGCTCCGCTCCGCGATGGGCGGCGTTATATCTCATCATGAAAGCATTGAGAGTTCCTTCATCGGCAAGTCTTCCCACAAATTTGCGATCATGGCAAGAGATTCCGATAGTAAGCGCTTTGCCTTCTTCTCTAAATTTACAAAATTCATCCTTGATATTATCAGGGTATTGTTTTTCCTTCATCACCCCAAGATAAAGAAAAACATCGATATAGTCTGTCCCCAATTGCCGCAATCTTTTTTCGAGGGTGCGACGCAGATTGGGATGACCAAAAATTAAATTATAGGCGCCGGTGGCAATAACATATTTATCCCTGTTTCCCCTCACAACATCACGCAGAACCGATATTGTCTGAAAATCAAATCCATAACAGAAGAAAGCATTTATGCCCTCATCGAGAGCTTTATAAATTACCTTTTTCCCGGGACGATTAGTGCCTGATAGGCCTAAACGGCAAACGGTGGAGCCGATTTTTCCAAACATAGAATGGGTAAAACTATTAACCATATTTTCCCCTTCATCCGAATTTTATTGATTGAAAATTATTATATTATAAATCATGACTCAACAATAATTTTGAAAATATATTTTAATATATTGTAAATATTTGGAATCGATTTCTCATATGTTTTCCAAATTTGGCTTGCTTTTTGGTTCGAAAATGTATAAAATTAGGTCCGTATAAGAGTTTAACCGATTGAGTTTTGCCGTTAGAATTGAAAATATTATTATAGGAGATATAGTATGAAGATTACCGATGAATTCAAGGGAGATGTTGCTATTATACATCTCGATGGCAAAGTGATGGGAGGACCGGATGCCACCATATTTCACGGCAAATTGCACGAAATTGTCAGCGGCGGCAAGAAAAAGGTGATCGTGGATTTAGCCAAAGTGGAGTGGATGAGCTCGGTTGGATTGGGAATGCTGATTTCGGCATTGACTACCATGAAAAATAATCAGGGCGAGCTAAGGCTGGCCGGCGTAACCAAAAGTATTCAGTCACTTTTGACTATTACTCGTTTGGTTACAATCTTTCAGGTACATGAAAATGTCGAAGAGGCGTTGAAGTCGCTTTGATCTTTTCCTGAATTCGAATCATATTGACGGCGGGATATTTCCCGCCGTTTTATTTGGGGGGATTTTTATAAGATATAAAGCATGGTCGGTGACAAAAGGATAAGATCAGTGCAATACAAATAAAAAATAATATTTGACTCCAACCAATAAATATTCATATATGCCAAAATAGTAATATGAATATTGCGATCGATAAAAATGCCAGATTTTTGGACATACTCCTTTCAAAGTATGGCGTCACTCTATTATTTTTATTCATAATTGTTGTCATAATTTATGGAAGAATTGACTATCTGTCTGATTCTTTTCTCCATTAGGACCTTCACCATTATATTAAAATGGCAGAGGCCGCTCCGGTTTTGGCGGCTGATATTTCTGCCCCCTATGCATATAGAATATTGGGACCGTATATTGTTGGAATTCTGCCATTTCCGATTCAGCATAATTTTTATATTTTAAGGGATACTGAATAAGATCATACCCCCTTTTTGGAGATTTATCAAGATTTATTTTTAATAAATAGTCTAAAGGCAAGGCCTTCAGGAGCGTAATTATGG
>JAGVEJ010000231.1 GCA_020058225.1 Candidatus Zixiibacteriota bacterium
TGATTACGCCGATAGCGATGGAGAAGGAGTTGCGTTTTGCCATTCGTGAAGGCGGCCGAACCGTCGGCGCCGGCGTTATTGGGGAAATTTACAAGTAAGAACTTTAATCGGGTATAGAGTAAGATGCCAAGAGAACAGATTACCTTAGCATGTAATGATTGCAAAAGACGCAATTATAATTTAACGAAGAATAAAAGATTGCATCCGGAAAGGGTGGAGTATAAGAAGCATTGCCCCTTCTGCAATAAGCATACGGTGCACAAAGAGACCAGGTAAAGGCTGAATTTATTTACAGGCCAGTAGCTCCAACGGCTAGAGCGCCGGTCTCCAAAACCGGATGCTGGGGGTTCGAATCCCTCCTGGCCTGCATAGAAGTAAAGGTATAAGATGTTTGGCAAGTTTGTAAAGTATTTAAAGGAAATCAAAGCGGAGTTGACAAAAGTCACCTGGCCATCGCGGCAGGAACTAATAGGTTCAACTATAGTTACTATCGTGGTTACGTTGATAATATCAATATTTATTGGGATTGTTGACAGGCTATTGACGCTTGCAACCAAAACGATTTTTGGATAAGGAAGAAATTCATGGTGTTGCGCTGGTATGTTGTACATACTTATTCCGGACATGAGCAGAAAGCCAAAAAATATTTGGAATCTGCAATAGCTACGGCCAGTCTGGAGAGCAGATTTGGGCGCATACTTATTCCGACCGAACAGGTTACGGAAATGAGGCAGGGAAAGCGTTCTACGTCAACCAAGAAATTCCTGCCCAGTTATATTTTGGTGGAGATGGAGTTGGACCGCGATACGCAGAGCCTTGTTGTTTCCACGCCCAGCATTACAAACTTTGTCGGCGCGGCTGGGAAACCGCATCCATTGAAGGAAGATGAGGTTGAGCGAATAATCGGGCAGATTGATCGCTCGCGTACTGCCGAAGTAACGGACATTCCATATCAAGCCGGAGACCCTGTGAAAGTAATAGACGGACCATTTGCCGATTTCTCCGGATTTGTCAGCGAAGTCAATATGGAAAGAAAGAAAATAAAAGTGATGGTTTCAATATTTGGCCGACCGACTCCGGTGGAATTAGATTACCTTCAGATTGAACCGGTCAAGCAGAAAGTGTAGAGAATAAATATTAGTATTTTGGAGATATAAAATTGGCTAAGAAAGTACAGGCAATAATAAAACTTCAGATTCCAGCCGGGAATGCTAATCCGGCGCCGCCGGTTGGTCCCGCATTGGGTCAACGTGGCGTCAATATCATGGAATTCTGCAAGGCTTTTAATGCCCAAACGCAAACTCTTGGTGGAATTATCACGCCGGTGGTGATAACGGTTTATCAGGATAAATCTTTCTCATTTATCACCAAGACTCCTCCGGCATCGGTTTTATTGACAAAAGCGGCCGGATTGCAGAAGGGTTCGGGCGAACCCAATCGTAACAAGGTTGGCAAAGTTACATCTCAGCAAGTTCGGGATATTGCCCAGTTGAAAATGCCCGACCTAAATGCGGCATCATTGGAGACGGCTATGTCGATGGTGGCCGGCACGGCGCGTTCAATGGGCATTGAAGTAGAAGGTTGATTAAACGATTCGCTTGCACCTGCCTCATCATTTTAATCGGTGAGTGCGGGGAGAATAGGAGTATATGAGACATTCAAAACGTTATCGGTCCTACCGCGAGAATGTGGATCGCACAAAATATCATGGTATAGCGGAGGCAGTGAAATTATTAAAGGATAACGCCAAGTGCAAGTTTGATGAGTCAGTCGAGGTGGCGGCTCGTCTCGGCGTCGATCCAAAGCATGCGGACCAAATGGTTCGCGGTACGGTGGCATTACCGCATGGTACCGGCAAAAAGGTGCGGGTACTGGCATTTGCAATTGGTGAAAAAAATGCGGAAGCTAAAGAGGCCGGAGCCGATTATGTGGGAGCCGAAGATATGGTGGAAAAAATCCAAGGAGGATGGCTTGATTTTGATGTCGCTGTCGCCACTCCGGATATGATGAGAGTTATAGGCAAATTGGGAAAAATTCTTGGCACCAGAGGTTTAATGCCCAATCCAAAATCCGGTACGGTGACATTGGATATAGGCAAAGCCGTGAAGGAACTGAAAGCCGGACGCATAGAATATCGTGTTGACCGTCAGGCCAATATTGCGGTCGCCGTCGGCAAGCTTTCTTTCTCCGATGAAATGTTGATTGAAAATGTGAAAACTTATGTTGATGCCTTGCTGAAAGCAAAACCTGCCGCGGCCAAAGGACAGTATTTAAAAAGTCTTTCAATATGTTCGACCATGGGTGTCGGATTGAAGGTGGACTATCATACCCTCATTGCAGAGATGAAGAAATAGAGGATACTGAAATGCCAAAACCGGAAAAGATAGAATCTGTTAACCAGATAAAAAAGTATCTTCAGGAATCCAAATCGGTATTTGTTACTGATTATACGGGGTTCAATGTTGGAGATATAACCATGTTGAGGAAAAATCTTCGTGAGGGTTCGGTCAAGTATGTTGTAGCGAAAAATACTTTGATAAAAATTGCCGCTCATGAAACCGGCTATGATGGAATCATAGAGCATCTCAAAGGGCAGACAGCCATCGCCTTTGGATTCGACGACCCGACCGTTCCGGCGAAGATTCTTCATACATCATTCAAGACAAAACAACGACCGGCAATACGGGCTTTTGTTGTTGACAATAAATTATACCGTGGTCAGGAGATTACCAAACTGGCAGACCTTCCGACGCGGAAAGTGTTGTTGTCGCAAGTTGTTGCGTCTGTGGAAGCGCCCATAAGCAATTTGATTTGCACCATAGATGCGGTTTTCCATGAGTTATTAGGAACAATTGATGCGCTGGCCAAAACCAGGAGCGCATAGATAATATTGGGCATGAAGCCGCAACTCAAATCATGCTTCTAAACGGAATTGCCCATCCGTTTGATTTGAATGGAACGGCAGGACAGAAAATAAAATTTGAATAAAAGAGAAATGAAAGGATAAATACAGTGGCTACCGAAAACGCAGTAATTAATGAAATCGTTGAGAAAATAGCATCACTCTCGGCAATGGAATTGGCTGACCTGTCAAAGGCTATTCAGGACAAGTTTGGCGTAACTCCAATGGCTCCGGTTGCGGCAGCAGCGGCGCCGGCGGCGGCCGCAGTAGTTGAAGAAAAAACGGCATTTGATGTTGTTCTTAATGCGGCGGGCGATAAGAAAATTCAGGTAATCAAGGTGGTGCGTGAGTTGACCGGCCTCGGTTTGAAAGAAGCCAAGGATCTTGTCGATGGCGCTCCCAAAAAAGTAAAGGAAGGCGTATCCAAGGACGAGGCAAAAGCCGCGCAGGAAAAACTCCAGGAAGTCGGCGCTGTAGTAGAAGTCAAATAATCTTAACTTCTTGCGGGAACAATTGATTTTCAGCGCTGTTTTGCTGATTACCATCAAGGTTTGACCCGGTAGTTGACAATATACGGCGAGAAATCTGTATAAAAACAGCTCCATTGACACGTGTTGTCAGGAGAATAATTAAAAGGATAAGCAGAATCGCCGATGAGATTCATTTATTTGCTCGAAAGAGTTGTCTTTATTTTTACCTCTTTTACA
>JAGVEJ010000235.1 GCA_020058225.1 Candidatus Zixiibacteriota bacterium
CGCTCAGGTTTCTGGCTGAAATACGTGATAATTCAAGGTGCCTGTCAGTATAACCCTCACAATACATCTGTAGTTGATCTATCAACGAAGGAACAAGATTGAAGGTTATCTTCAACTTGGGAAACTGGGAGGCCAGTAGGGGCATATCAAGATAATCCTTGAGTCCGTGCAAGCGAACCCATGGCATCATAAATTGCCTTTTTTGCGGCTCAAGATAGAAAGGTTGATGCATATGCCAGAGAACGGCAACTTTTAATTTTGGATTCTCCGACATTTTTTTGGCAGAGTTACTCTGTTTTCAACTGTATTACAAGTCGGGAAGCAACTCTAAGATAATCAGTTCCAGGGAATTTTTCCTTAAGAATATTCAAGATTTTTTCGGCTTTTGCTCTATCGTGCCCCTGAACAAAATTACGAATCGCCCCGACACAATAATCGCCGACAGACGGCAAATCCGGATATCTCTCAACCGCCTCCGCAAATTTATCTCCGGCCGCCAAAAATTCCTGTTTGCCTTCCAAGGCATACCCTATTCCGGCAATAGCTGAAGCTGTCGTTAGATTATCCAGATGGAAATCGTTGATAAATCTCTGGTAACTGCTGATGGCCTCATCATAATTTTTATTATCATAATAGGCGTTGGCAAGATTCAATAGAGCCGTCCCGCCAATTTCGCCATCATATTCTTCAGAAATAGCTTTTAATTCAAGAATTGCAACCTGATAATTCTGCCTACGGGCTTCGGCAACTGCCTTGGCCAAACGATTTCCAGATTCCATTTCTTTGTCAGACTGCATTTTTATAAAATAGGCAATTCCGGCCACAATCAATATGACCACGGCGGCGGCAATTGCGACTATCTGCCAATTGGAAGTTAGCCAGTCCCGCGCAAGAAGCATGTTGGTGGTGAATTTGTCTTCTTTAATTTGCTGTTTTGATAACTTTACTTTGGTTCGCATCAGTCACTCTTAAATATTATTTTACCCGCTAATTTATATCGACCGTTTTCGGTTTTTTCCTTATATAAAAAGAAGAGATATTAATTTGCCCTTCTTATTATTCAATAACTAAAAATATCCGGTAAATGAAAGATTCAAATGATGATTATTCCATTTATTTTCCGAACGGAGAACTTTAACTTCAACATCTTCTACTATCTCATCATTGTAAATCTTCTGCTCATAAGTTGTATAGGTATAGGCAACATCCAGATATATTTGAGACCAATGAATACCTGTCCCGAGTGATATACTTCTGCCGGTCACTTTTTCCGTATCATAATTAAATTTGTAAGATGCCCTTGTCAAGTCATTGGTAACTTCGCCTTTTGGGCCTTCATAAATTATTTCATAATCAGATATATTTCCAAAGGGATAAGCCTCATTTCGATAGCCGGCTCTTAGGGGGACTATCCCCAATCCCGTATGGAGAAGATACTCCATTCCTAATCGATACTGGAAAACATTGCTCCAATTCGGATCGGTATCATGGTAGTATTCTAATCTTTCGCCGCCACCGGTATATACTATGCTATCAAGGTTCTTAACCACTTTGCCGGAAAAGTTTTTTATTTCAAGATCAAGCGCTAATAAAAGATCCGGGGTGACATTAAGTCCTCCCCCCAAGCCTATCATTAGGGGCATTTCAATCTTGGAAGTCATATTATCGACATATATTGTATCGGTATAATCGGCAATGATAACATTGTTAACTGTGGTTATTTTAGAAGTGGAGGTGTCCGATTCCGAATTAAGATTAAATGGCATTCTTATGGTAAGTCCACCTCTAAATTGTTCATCTGAATATAGGAAACCAAATACGGTATTGAAACCAGAATAAGAGGTAGTATCAAGGACTTGAATCTCAGCGTCTATATATTGATCTATTACGCCAAAATTGTCTTTACGAACATCTCTAAAACTCCTGATTTCGGAAGTAGCAACTTTTCCGAGATAAATATTGGCCGCCAAACCAAAAGATAAATTATTATAGAGTCTTGTGCCAAGAGAGAAATTCACATTATTTATGCCCCCTTGTCTCTCAAAAGAAGAATTTGGCAGAGAATCCTTAAGACCTAAGGAATCCGTAAAGAATACGAGTTTTTCCGCAAACTTATAATATACGTCAAAATTCCTTGAATAAGAAACATTTACTACAAAATGATGATTCTTAATTCTTATTGGAGTGATTATACTCCAATTATTCAATGCCCCAAAATCGCCCGCATGATTATAGGTATTGGAAATATTGTTTGAGCCATAATATGTATACTCACCCCGAGGCATCAGAAAACCATAACTAAATCCCATTAGGGTCTTTTCATGAATATTCAGCCCCGCCGGATTCCACCCTCCCGCTGAGGCATCATTGGAGATAGACAAATAAGCCTGTCCCATCCCCTCTGAGCGGGCGCCACCGCCAAAGAAATTAAAAGTCATACCCTGTTCTTGAGCCAACGCTGTCGTTGTGAGGACAACAGTTACCAGGAAAGCCGCTTTGAACAACGACAATTTCATATAAAAATTCCTCCCGCAATTAGGAATATTATTTTTCTTTCTCATAAGACGAACTAAGTCGTCAAATATCAGACGGAAAATATAACCTGATGGCAAATCGATGTCAAACTGTTTTTGAAATATATTTTAGCGCCCTTAATGGGCTAATTCTCTTATCCTTCTCCCAGTCCTGAATAGAATTAGGGCCAATTTTCATTCCCCCGACATTTGACCCCCAAAATAAAAAGCGGCGGGTTTTTGACCCGCCGCCTTGGCGTGACCATGACATGGCCATTCGCTGTTCTTCGGCGATTATTTGGCCAAACCGCAAGAGCCGACCCAGGTTCCACAATTGCATGGCGGATTGCCATGTTTATATAGATAATTAATCAGATAAGTGATATCGAGAATATTTACGCCACAATTGCAGTTGGCATCGCCTGAAGTAATCGGATATGGCGTTGGCGCTGAACCACTCTTATATAAATAATTAATCAAGTAGGTGATATCAAGAATATTAATTGTTTTATTACCATTGGCATCGCCGGGAATGCATTCAGAACCATAGGGGACGGCGATGTCGGTCAACACTATTTGGGGGATTCCATAAAACGAAATATCTGTAGATGTCAGATATTCAACGATTTTATTGTGGTTTTCAGAAATTACGACCACCTCATCTCCCAACACTTTGGTCTCATCTTTGCCGCCTATAATTGTTATATTTGTGGGTTGCGCCCATTCAAATCGCGTGAGTGGCGAAGTCACTAATTGATATCCATTCGGGGGGGCCTCCGCGCGTGCGGCCGGGCCGCTATGGCCGGTAGCTGTCGTCACGAGCGAGCCATTGTTATAGATCTTGATAGTCTGGAGAGTCCCGCCTATTGCTGAAAAGTCAGTAGAAACCTGCCATTCTGAACTGCTCGTCTTGGTAATGCTATTGCTTGAAACAGCCTGATTGGGAGTTCCATCTACCCGCCCGAGCGCAGAAAGTGAGAGAGTATCCCCTGTAGCGCCTGGAGGCCAAGCCTTGATTCCGATGTGATAGGAATAGGCTTCCTCGAAAGCTGTATTGAACTGAGCTGTCTGGCCCGCTCCGGCATTCTTTACCGCAAGTCCACTGTCGTCAGAAGCAAAGCTGGCATTGCTCCCCGCGCCAAGGGTAATACCATTTATGATTATTCTTTCGCTCCTAAGGCGGACAGTATCCCGATTAGTGACCCGCATATCGGCCATTGATAAAGGACAATTGCAAAGTGGAGGACACCAACAGGTATCATTCAGAATTGCCTCATATCTGGCGATAACTCCCGCATAAATCTTACCTCCCCCAAGATTGAAGTTGACGGGTTCATTAGCAGTAACTTGGGCTTTAAAAGTAGAGCCACCCGAAGCCTGATTGATGAGACTAACATCAAGACCGCCATACGGGTCACCGGGACCTTTGATAAGCTTGGTATATTTAATCATGCCGGAGTGATTCGAAGCGCTATACAAAAGGCCGCCTGCCTCATTGTAGATGCGAATCGTATATGATGTTACCCCGATATTGCTGAAATCCACGGATATTGTCCCTGTATCGCCTGTCCATTGAGAAGAAACAAAGCCCAGCGGATCGGCATCGGTTTCGGTCCCAGACCATAATGCAGCCCATATATGTTCTTTGTCATCGCATGAAGCCGGCGAATCCCAGCGCCAGGAAATGCCATCGGTACCGCATAAATCGACCAATAAACCATCATCATTGATGGACCCAATATTGGAAATAAGCAGACCGCCTCCGGAGATTGTATCCAGTTTCGCAAATCCTTTGGCGGCATTTTGCAGGCCAAATCGCGCAGTTGTTTTGGGAGACACAGCTTGCTCACCGGGAAGACTTAGCCGGAAAGCGCTATCCGTTCCGATATTTGTCTTTGATAATGCCCATGGTATCATGGCGGGATTGTTTATACTTACTTCTATCAAGTCAGCCGATACCGCGTTTGACATTCCCGGCAATTTCACTTTGCAAGGTCCTATAAGTTTCTTTTTGTTTGTAGGCGCAATATTCGCGGGCTTTTTGAGTATTACGACGTCAACTCCGTTCATGGGATCGCCGTAGCTCTTGGCGCCACTTGTTTTTTCCGGACGCCCCTTGGCGCTACCGTAAACTGTTATAGGTTCGAGCGGCCCAACGGCGCTGGCAACCAAGTCGCCTTCAAGATATAATTCATAGCGTAGCGAACTTGAGCCAACCAGTGCATCATTGAAGTCAGTTATAAACAAGTAAGTTGAATCATCCATTCTTTGTTTGGACGATGATACTACTGGCTGATTAGGAACGCCGTTGATTTCCCCATAATGAGTGATCGTTATGGTAGAGCCGAATGGAATTGAATCTTCTTCCGGAGTGGAAAAATCGCCCAAATAATTGGCAATTGAATCATCCCCGCTGTCATCCAGTATGACATCACAACCGCCCCCGGGTTGGCGATTGATAATATTTATTACGCCGCCTCCCGTATCAAGACAGGCGAAATTATTTGCAACGTGTTTCAATCCGAAAATAGTAATCGTATCGCGCGGGGCGCTGACAGTCGGATCACAGCAAGTCGGCACCGGATAACCACCATAGGGATTGAAAACGGAGATGCCAAAAGTGAAATAATCTCGAAAGAGCGCGCTATCGGCGCTATTGATGACGCAATCGCCATTCAAATCCGCCGTAAATAGATAGGGCGGAATCGGGCCGCATTGGTTGAGAAACATGCTAAGATAGGCAAGATCGGAAATCGTAAGCGGCAGTCCATCATTGTTGATATCCGCCGTAGCATTGCATGTATCGCCGGACGAGACAATCATAAAGCAATAGGGCCCTCCCCAATCCGGATAATAATTGCCGCCGCCCGAAAGCGCCCATAGCCAAGGTCCGCCGGGCGGGAACCAGCAGGAATCGATGCAGAGTGTGTCGCCGTCTTGATATTGGTCAACTCGGGTCGTGATTCTCAGGACAACATCATTGTACCCATTGGGGATGCCGTTCGGGGGCGAAGGCATTCCATACCCTCCCCAACCGATCGTATCCGCTCCCATGCCATCATTGCTAAACTGCTGAACAAAGAACGCCGTATTGAAATAGCCGCCGATGCCCCCCGCAGTATCCCAAGTAAGGGGCTCCCAGGTTGCGCCATTTGGGGAATAGATGCGAAATCCATTGGTTGCTCCCATAATATAATGCCATGTTTGATTGGTCAAATGAATGCTAAACACCAAGTCGGTATTTGGACGGATAAACCCTTCGCCAGGTGGCAAGGATGGCACCACTGGTATTCTACCATTAAAGTAGTTCGGATCGCAGCAGGAGCGAACTCTCAATTCAAGATAATCGATTTTTGAGTCATCCTGCATCAGGAAATCCAGTTCGCCGTCCTGGATCATTCCAAGAAGGTTGCGATAAGAAAATAAACCTGTGCTTGTGTTAAAAACCGGCATCTGTGCCATATCAAAACATGCATTAAGCGTGTCGCCAACTGCAAGAAAAGTATCAGCCGGAATTCCGGATATATATGCTTTCAGATGGTTTAAACGGAGGCCCCAGAAATAATTAGTGGCTTCTTCATGCAGATAGATGGCATCATTGTTGAAGCCGCCTGAGATAGGAGTGATTTTCATGCAAAGTTGGGCGCTGATAATGCCACAGGTATTATCCCAGCAATTCCGAAAGGTGTGTCCGAAACAGCGGTCGGCGATGGTTGCATCAAAAAGCGTATCGGCGCCTCCGCTGACCGTTTTAATATAGGCAAGAAGTGCGGCGCTTGGAGATGATAGCTCATCTCCATCAGAAGTATCAAAATTATCCTGTCTGCCTACCCGGCAGGTATCCTGAGGGAATATGATGCCACCGACGCAACTTGTATCATAACCGGGACCATGTACCGGGCCGGCTCCCATGCCGACCGCCTGTGTCCAATTCGCTGATGTCGATGTGGGCGCCGCAATTCTCCAATCAACATTATGAGGATATCCGCTGTGATTAAATCCAAAGTCCATCGGGGTCGATGACAGGTGATAAGAACCGCTGTCATAATAGAATAAAATGGTATAAGGACATAATCCATTCGACGCCGGTGAAACATCACCGTGACGCGACGGTGCATTATAATCATCCCCGCATGATTGATTAAGTATCTTCATACCCCAGCCGGGCGGCATGCATTTATTCGTATAATTGGCCATAACCGGATCATATGTTCCTATAATGACACTATCCATCGTTCCGGTAGTCGGGGTTGACACACGATATACATAATCATGTATTCCGCCGCTATCGACAACGCCCGTGCCGCCACAGGCGTATCCATCGCATACAATAGTTTGCGCGTTGAGCATTCCTGCCAAAGGCAAAAGAATAAATGCGAAAGCAGTTAACGCAATCTTGACCATAGCGCCTCCAATAGGTTTTAGTTATTGAGTTTTTGGAGCTCTTCTGCAGTCGGATTAAGAAGTAAGGCTGTTGAATACCTGTCAAAAGATAGATTGGAAACGAGATTTATGCAAGTATAATTTTACAAAAAATAGAGAAACAGGATAATGATTGTCATATTAGAGCTGTAAAATTACCCCCGGCAGGAGTCGAACCTGCGGCCAAAGGTTTAGGAAACCTCTGCTCTATCCTCTGAGCTACGGGGGCAATTTTAATTTATTCTGAATCGTATTTCACAAGGCTAAAAACATCGTAACCGGTGAGTTTTTCCCTCCCGGGAAGAAATGCCAATTCAATCAGGGCGGCAATACCAATGACCTTTGCGCCGCTTTGCTCAACCAATTTGCAGGTAGCAGAAAGCGTCCCGCCGGTGGCAATTAAATCATCGACCACGAGAACCAAATCACCCGGTTTCAGGGCATCGGCATGCATTTCAATCGAATCAGTCCCATATTCAAGCTGATATTCTTGTCTTATGGTTTTGGCGGGTAATTTTCCTTTTTTTCTAATCGGCACAAATCCAACGCCCATTCTATCCGCCAGCGCCCCTCCAAAAATAAACCCACGGGATTCAATGCCCAGTATTTTATCAATCTTTTTCCCTTTGCAGTAATTTTCTAATTGATCGATTGATTGCTTGAATGCCGCCTTATCCAGCAATAACGTTGTAATATCTCTAAAAACAATCCCCTTCTTTGGAAAATTGGGAATTGATCTGATTGCTGATTTTAAATCCATATTATTTTAATCCTTATACTCAATGGTAAAATCCTTATATCCTTTGGGCTTATCATACCAAAGAATTTTAATATCAGTCACTTTTGCATACGTGGGGCCAACTTTGAGAACTTCAACAAATCCCTCTATTAATCCCCTATCTCCCTCAATGGCAACCTCAACCGAACCATCGTAGAGATTGGCAGTATATCCATTGACACCAAATTCCTTGGCCTTGCGAACACACCACCAGCGAAAACCAACCCCCTGCACAACTCCCCTGACATTTACCACTGCGCCGGCGAAACTCACCGTTTATTTTCCTATGATTTGGAAGAGCCTTTCTACGGCTTTAACCGGATCCTCGAATCGCTCCACTCTTTCTGAAATATTCCAGGCGGAAAGCGATACCATCGGTTTTTCAAGCTTTAGGCTAAAAGCCATTTCTGATAAAGTCCCATATTTTCCCGGGAGCGCTACAATTCCGTCGGCGGTTTTTATTACCACGAGATTTCTCGCCTCGCCAATACCAGTCGGTATGGCGAAATCAATATACTCGTTGGCGTCTCCTTTGGAATCACCGGGAAGAATTCCAATAGTTATACCTTTTTTTGATTTTGCCCCTTTGGCCGCCCCTTCCATAATTCCACCGAGCCCCCCGCAAATTAAGATGCCTCCCCTTTCAGCAATTGCCTTGCCGACGGCTTCGGCCAAATCTTTCATTTTTTTCGAGCATTTTCCGGCCCCCACTACCGCTATTATCGTCTGCCCTTTCTTAGTCATTTCCCTTTCCCTTGCTCTACGCTCCCCTGCGATTCTTCTTCTCTCACCAATGCCTGCATTTTTAAATCGGGGCGACTGGATTTGAACCAGCGACACCTTAGTCCCGAACCAAGTGCGCTACCAGGCTGCGCTACGCCCCGATTCAGTCTATTAATATCATATAACAATTCATATTAGTCAAGCTAATTATCGGCATGATTTAGGAGAATCAGAAACGGGTCTTCAACTTCTTTATATGGGCAATTGCATCGGTGTCGCTGAAATTTAATTTCAAAGGAGAAATTGAGACATTTCCATCTGATACCGCTTCAAAATCGGATCCATCCACATCGGTCCATGTCGATTTTCCCCCAATCCAATAATATAATTTTCCGCGCGGATCGGTTTTTTCGATAATGATATCTCGATATACCCGTTTCCCAAGGCAAGTGATTTTATATTTCGAAAATTTGGCGCCTTTCAAAACCGGAAAATTAATGTTCAAAAAAGTATCGGTATGCACAATAAATCTCTTAAATTTTTTCACCACTTTGGACACAAATTTGGCCGCCGCGCCATAGGATTTCATATTTTCAGTGTCTATATTTGAGGCCGCAATGGCCGGAATTCCCAGAATCGAACCCTCGATTGCCGCCGCCACCGTGCCGGAATACGTTACATCCTCCCCCATATTAGCGCCATGATTTATCCCTGAGATTAGCAAATCAGGAAGCTTATGCTTTAATATGCCGTGGACCGCAAGCATCACGCAATCGGTGGGCGTACCGTCGCATGTATAACGGCCGGGAGAGCGCTCATTAAGCCTTAGTGGACGAGTTAGAGTTAGTGAATGACTCGAAGCCGATTGCTCTCGATCGGGTGCAACGACCAAAACATCGGCAATCTTCTTGATCTCTTTTTCAAGGGCACATAACCCTTCGGCATAAATGCCGTCATCATTGGTGAGTAATATCAGCATATTCTATTTATACGCTGAATGATCGAGAGCAATTTCAGACAATTTCATTATATCATCCTTTTCCAAATCAATTTAATAAATCTTCCCGTATCCGCCAAATGATTAATATGGGATGGCGAGCCTCTATAAATAGTCGATACCGGCACTTCCGCAAATTTCGCGCCCTGTTCTCCGGCTTGAATCAGAAGTTCCGACTCAAAATCATACTTTTCCGACTTTAGTTTTAGCCTTTTTAGCAGATCAACCGCATACATTCTATACCCGGATTGAGAGTCATTTATCTTGCATCCACAAAATCTGGAAATAATTATTGAGGTTATACTATTCGACAGCCATCGCACCAAAGGCATGTTCTTAAGCGATATATCTCTTTTTCCAATAATAATATCCGCAGACTCAACTTTATTTATAAAGAGAGGTATCTCTTCAGGTAAATGCTGAAGGTCGGCATCAAGAGTGATTACATATTCAAATCCATGCTCAATAGCATAGCCAAAGCCGCGATTAAGGGCAAATCCTTTCCCCTGATTGGCGGAATTGGTTATGGTCAATATATTAAGTTGTGGCAATATATCCGAGGTTGAATCTGTGGAACCATCATTGACGATTAAAATGGCCATGTTTGGCGCGGCCTTTTTTATTCTGGAAACCAATTCCGGAAGGTAATGGGCGGCGTTATAGGCGGGAATAAGGATCAATATTTTGGCATCTTGGTCATTCTTAGGCATTGGCTATCAATTATAATACTAACTATAACACGAAGCCATTATAAAATGGCTATTTCATTGATTATTAATGAGTTAAAAAAATGGGTTTGTTTTTTAATTTTGTTTTGTCCTGTTCCGATTTTAATCGGGGCAAGGATGGAGGATGTAACTTCCCTTCTCTATATATAGGCTAATCCGGAATTACCATCGATATTGTAGTAAATTTGCGAGGGGTGTAAAATGAGGCAGATGAGATGAAGGCCCACCCGACGCTCGCACTGGCGAGCTCTGGGTGGGGCACAAAGGTCGGGAGAGCAAGCCTGGTTTTGATAAATCCCGCCCTGGGGCGGACCTTGATGGCAAACCCCTACAGAATTTGTGTCAGTTCACCGCTCGACAAAGCCTCGCTAAGGAACTGACACAACAACAATGAGGGCGTATGCCATGCGCCGCTACATTGTGATAATGGAAATTGCGTCAGGAGTCCGCCGCGGCGGACTGACGCCGCTTGCCAAGAATTTGAATGACCTTTTTTACCAGTTCCTGTTGTGACATTTTTCCAGCCGCTTTAAATATAGCCTATGCAAATCTTCTTCGGATATATCAGGGAATTGCATTCTTAATCCCATTTTAACAGCTGGCGAGTAAAATCCAAAAACTCGAAGGCGCGCAAAAGTCTCCGTTCCGGAGTCATTCTGCGTAGAGCCTCGATGTATTTTTTATATCCTTCGCCAGACTTATCTTTTGGGGCCTGTTGAAAAACCCCCATTGATGGGAAAATGCATATCCTTAAGCACCAAGACCCGGAAAGCGTCATGTCCATCTTCGGCCATCGGGCTCCGGCTCTTGACTGACCGGATTCGGCCCTGACGAACTGAACTCGTTTCAGCATCCAGAAAGTAGTTACATAAGTGAAAGTCAGCTACTGCTTTCTGGTTCCCGTGTCAAAGCACGGGATGACAGGTCGGGGAGCTACGATGAACATAAACGATGCACTTTACCATAACATACACTTTTTCAGCAGGCCGTTCTGGGGAGTATTTCATAAAATTCGCTGGAATAGGTTATTATGGTCGGGGAGAGCAGATTTGAACTGCCGGCCTCTCGCACCCCAAGCGAGTGCGCTATACCAAACTGCGCTACTCCCCGACGATATGCTAATCTAAATTCAGATATCAAAAAGGCAAGGGAAAAGTTTAAGGATATCCTCGATATTCTTCTTTATTTCACCCATAATCGTCTGATACTTGCCGGATGATATCATTTCTTTCCGTTCTTCGGTTGGTTTAATCCCCCGAAGTCGATTTCTGGCCCCCTCAATGGTAAAATTCTCTTTGTAAAGAAGATGCTTGATTTGGTTTACCAATTCGATGTCATGTTTCTGATAAGTGCGATTTCCGCCCCGATTTTTTTTGGGTTTCAGCATCGGAAACTCCTTTTCCCAGAAACGAAGGACATAAGGTTCCAGCCGGGTTATTCGGGCAACCTCGCTGATAGAATAATATAGTTTTTCTTCTGTAATATTCTTGCGGCGCGGCATACACACCTCTATTTTGTTATTTCCAGATTTCCTCTTTTAAGGCCCGCCCCATTAAATCGGCCACAGCCTCCGCGGGCGGTTTATCTTCAAATAAGACCCTATAGACTTCAGCCGTAATCGGCATTTCCACACCGTATCGATGCGACATTTCTCTTGCTGAACGACAGGTATCAACTCCTTCGGCAACCATAACCATGCCGGCCAGGATATCTTTAAGTTTTTCCCCCCGGCCAATTTTTTCGCCGACATATCGATTGCGCGAATGCTTCGAAATACATGTTGTTATCAAATCACCAATACCGGAAAGCCCGGCAAATGTCAAGGGATCCGCTCCCAAATGCACTCCCATCCTCGTTATCTCGGCCAATCCTCGAGTTATCAAGGCGCCGGTGGTATTATCTCCAAATCCCAATCCCTGGGTAATTCCCGAAGCTATGGCTATTACATTTTTTAAGCCCCCCCCAAGCTCTACCCCAACAATATCCTGAGAGCGGTAAACACGGAAGGTCTGATTACTAAATATTCTTTGTAGATCGACCGCATATTCAAGATTTCTGGAGGCAACCACCACAGTAGTAGGAAGATTCCGGGCAACCTCTTCAGCATGACTTGGACCAGAAATAGTCGCCACATTGTCATCATTACCAAAAGAAATAGTGAATTTAATGATTTCGGAAATTCTCAATAGCGTTCCTATTTCCACACCTTTTGCCAGATTGATAATTTTCTTCCTCCCGACCCGTAATCTTTCAATCTCCGCACAAACTTCCCTCACTTTTTGAGTTGGAACCACCATCACCAAATAATCCGCCTTATCCAAAGCCTCCCCAAGATTATTGGTGATAAATATATCCTTGCTGATTTCAATCCCGGGTAATTTCTTCGGATGAGTTCTTTCCGTCGCCAATAAATTGAATTCATTTCGGTCAAATTCCCACAAGGCTACCATGCACCCATTTGAATTTAGCAAATTTGCGATTGCAATCCCCCAACTACCAGCGCCCAATACGGCGATTTTCTCAGCCATTTTTTTTCACCCCTGATGATTTCTTGGAATGAAGCTGAAATCGATTCTCAGTACCGGCGAGCAATCTTCCAATATTCGAACGATGCGTGAAAATAATCAGCAGAGCCAGTAGGATTGATACCGGTATATATACAGGATGGATATCTCGAAGTAAAAATATCTTTTCAACCACAACTATTGCCACCAATGCTATAGCCGCTATTATCGATCCAAGAGAAATATACCGGCTAATCATTACAACCGCTATGAAAACAATCAGCGATATCAAAGCAGGAATAGGCAGAAGCGATGTCATTACCCCTAAGGCGGTATTGACACCTTTGCCGCCCTTGAAAAGCAGAAATATTGGAATTATATGTCCCATAATTGCCGCAAATCCTGATGCCAATTTTAAGTACTCTATCTCAACTAGACCAGATGCCAAATATGATGATATGGTCACTGCCAAGACCCCTTTACCAACATCTCCAATCAGAACCAGAATTGCCGGTATCGGACCGGCTATCCTCCAGACATTGGTGGCTCCAATATTCCCCGACCCAACTTTTCTTATATCCTTAATTCCATATAATTTGGGGATAAGGAATCCAAATGGAATAGATCCCAGAAAATATCCGAGCAGTATTGCCAGCATCTCCGTCATAAACAAATACATTACAAACCATCTGTATTGTTTTGTATTACAGAATCTTGTATCGGCACACCTTCAACACCGGAATATTTGCGAAGCTGTTCTAAAACCACCAGAGCCTCATCGCCATCAATCTTCTTATCCTTGAGGACTTCTTGATACATGAAGGCAATACTCTGCAATTCCTCCGCGGGAATTTTCTTTTCTTTGACTGCTATTTTGAAATTTGCTACCACCAGTTCAATGTCTTCTTTGGTCACCCCCTTGGGCAAATTAGCCAGAATTTCCTTTTGTGATGTTTCCGCCATTTGCACTAAGCCCCATTCCATAATTGAATCCCGTTTGACATAGCAGACAATGCTTAGAGCAATGAAGACCGCCAAAATTGCGGCGGCAATGATTAATGCAATCAGACATCCCTTTGACATTCCTGATTTTTGGTCGGACATTGTCACCTCCCTATGTAATTTTCATGCTCATTACGCCCTGAACGCAAGTTGTTACTCAGCAAATCATTAAGGGTTACACATAAAATAGTTGTTGAACCTCGTTTTAATGATAGCAAATATTCCACGGATTGGCAAGTTCGAAATAAAAAAACCCCGCCTTTTGATGGCGGGGTTAAGGAATTGAGAAATTAAAAATCTAATTGCTATTCAGCTTTATTTTTTTCCGATTTGCCTTCGGCGGCCGCCGCCACTTTTTCTTTTTTCTTGGAGGTTTTCCCCTTCTTGCCCTTTTCCTTTTCAACTTTGGGCTTTTCGGTAAGAAGCTCCACCACAGCAGTCATGGCGCTATCGCCACGACGACGGCCAAGCTTCACCACGCGGGAAAATCCCGAAGGGCGATTTTTAAATTGCGGTACTATTTCCGTAAATAGCTTCTTCAGGACTTTTTTATCCTTAATGGTTTTGGCAACCAATCTTCTCGCGGCCAGTGAATCATCTTTGGCCGTGCTGATTAATCTGTCCGCAACTCTCCTGAGCTCCTTCGCTTTTGACTCGGTCGTTTGAATCATTCTACTAATAAAAAGCGAAGTTGCCAAGTTATTCATCATAGCCTCTCGATGAGGCTTGGTTCGGCTTAATTTTTTTACTTTCCTTTGATGTCGCATGGGAATCCTCTATTGCTGTTCCAGATATTTGGAAATATCCATACCGAAAGACAGACCCAGTTCATCAAGTATGGCGTTCAATTCATTAAGGGACTTGCGCCCGAAATTTCTATATTTAAGCATTTCCGATTCAGGTTTGGAAACCAGTTCGGAAAGAGACTGTATGTTGGCCGCGCGCAAACAATTGGAAGACCGCACCGATAACTCCAGTTCATCAACACGGGTTTTTAGAAGCTGTTTAATACGGGTAGTTTCTTCATCCTCCAATTTTTCTTCCTCGACGACTATTTCTTGCTCCACATGAATAAATAACTGGAGATGGTCTTTCAGAATTTTGGCCGCAAACGATAAGGCATCCTCCGGTGTCACTGAACCATCCGTGGTTATCTCCAACACCAACTTGTCATAATCAGTTCTTTGACCTACACGGGTATTTTCCACTTCAAAATTGACTTTAATAATCGGTGTAAACAGGGCATCAAGGAAAATTGTCCCCACCGGTGCGTCGGCCCGTTTATTCTGTTCAGCGACCACATAGCTCCGACCGGCATCAACGTCAACTTCCATTTTGAAATCACGATCCTCGACCAATTCCATTATATGCAAATCCGGATTAAGGATTTCGATATCGGGATCAGCGGTAAACATGGATGCCATTAAAGGACCCTTTTTATTGGTCTTGAGAGTTATGGTTTTCATTTCATCAGCATGCATCCTGAGCCGGAGCTGCTTGATATTGAGGACCACTTCGGTCATATCTTCATATACGCCGGGAAGTGTGGTGAATTCATGCAGGGCACCGTCAATGCGCATGGAAACCGGCGAGGCTCCCTGTATTGATGATAAAAGAACCCGCCGCAAGGCGTTGCCCATAGTTACACCGAATCCTCTTTCGAGCGGTTCGATTATAAACCGTGAATAATTCTCTGATGCCGACGACTGGTCTGAGACGATTTCTCTAGGCATCTGAAAGCTTTTCCACTTCATAAGATAAAGCCTCCTGAAAGGCGAATCATTTCCTACTTAGAATACAACTCGACGATTAATTGTTCATTGGCGGTCAAAGGAATATCCTGGCGTTTTGGTATTTCCAGGAGCTCGCCTTCAAGCGCCGCCTTATTCAAACGAAGCCACGGAAGCTCGATTTGACCAAATTCCTTCAGAGATGAATGAATTATATCCAGATTCTTTGACTTGTCTTTAATTTTAATCAAATCGTTTGGTCTGATTTGAAAAGATGGAATATCAACAATATGACTGTTGACCAGAACATGGCGATGGCGAACCAGCTGTCTTGCGGCCTTGCGCGATGGCGCCAGACCTAAACGATACACCATATTATCAAGCCGGCATTCCAACATCTGAAGTAATATTTCGCCGGTTACTCCAACTTTTCTCTCGGCTTTCGCAAAGTAATTTCTGAATTGACTCTCAAGTATTCCATATACTCTGCGAACTTTCTGCTTTTCTCTCAACTGTCTTCCATAGTTGGATGTTTTAAAACGCGTCGACTGGCCATGCTGACCCGGTGCAAAATTTCTTTTTTCAAGCGCACATTTATCAGTCAAACAGCGGTGCCCCTTGAGGAAGAGCTTTTCTCCCTCACGACGGCAGAGTTTGCAATTAGCATCACGATATCGAGCCATGAATTCTCCTATCAATTCCAACAATAGAAAATATTAAACATAAATCCTAAACCCTTCTTCTCTTGGGTGGACGGCATCCATTGTGCGGAAGGGGAGTCACATCCTTTATAGCGGATATCTCCAGCCCTGCCGCGGAAAGGGAACGAATAGCCGCTTCGCGGCCGGCGCCCGGGCCCTTCACCCAGACTTCAATTTTCCTGACCCCCAAATCCATAGCCTCTCTGGCGCTGGAACTGCCCGCCAATTGAGCCGCAAATGGCGTTGATTTCTTTGAACCCTTGAACCCAACTTTGCCTGCCGATGCCCAGGATATAATATGACCATGGGTATCCGTAATGGACACTATGGTATTATTGAAAGTTGCTTGAATATGGGCAACCCCGAAGGCCTCAATTTTTCCCAGTCTTCTTTTGCTTTTGGTTTTTTTCTTCTGTTCAGCCACGTCTATACCTCATTACTACTTCTTGGCGATTACTTTCTTCTTACCCGCTACTGTCTTTCTTGGACCTTTGCGTGTTCGGGCGTTCGTCTTGCTTCGCTGACCACGCACCGGAAGACCGCGACGATGGCGAAGGCCACGATAGCACCCAATATCTATCAGACGCTTTATACTCATGGCTGTCTCGCCTCGGAGGGCGCCTTCCACCTTATATTCATTTTCTATGACACTGCGAAGTTTCGCAACATCCTCGTCTGTCAGCTTATTGACACGCGTTCCCGGATTGATGCCGCTTGAGGCCAATATCTTTTTGGCTGATACTTCACCTATGCCGAAAATATAGGTCAATCCAACTTCTATTCGCTTGTCTTTTGGTAAATCGACACCTGCAATACGTGCCAAATCAACCTCCTAACATTATTCCAAAAGCTTCTTAGCCCTGTTTCTGTTTATGGTTCGGGTTCTTACTGCAAATTATTCTTAAAACGCCATTTCTCTTGATGATCTTGCAGTGCTCACATCTTTTCTTAATTGATGATCTTACTTTCATAAAAGTCAATCCTGATAAAGCAAGCTCTTACTTATATCTATAAACGATTCTACCCCGAGTCAAATCGTACGGGGATAATTCCAAAGTCACACGGTCGCCGGGCAATATCTTGATAAAATGCATTCTCATTTTCCCTGATATATGTGCCAGCACAACATGACCATTATCTAATTCAACTTTGAACATGGCATTTGGCAATGGTTCAAGTACTTTTCCTTCAACCTGTATTGTATCCTCTTTTGCCATAACTCCTATATAGTCAAAATATCTGCGCCATTTTCGGTCACAGCCACAGTATGTTCAAAATGGGCCGATGGAGCGCCATCGACTGTAACGATTGTCCACCCATCCGCCTTCGTTTGCACTTTATAGTCGCCCATATTTACCATTGGCTCAATTGCCAATACCATTCCCTTCTCCATCACCGGGCCCTCTTCGGGCGAACCATAATTCGGTATCTGGGGATCTTCATGCATGGCACGTCCGATTCCATGCCCCACCAAATCTCTCACCACGGAGAATCCAGCCGACTCAGCCAATATCTGCACCGCGTTGGAGACTTTTCCCAATTTATTTCCGGCCCTTGCTTCAGAGATTCCGGCTTCCAATGAACGTCGAGTGACCTCCAGAAGTTTCATTTTTTCCGGAGAAATCTTTCCGATTGGAAAGGTGGCCGCTGAATCCCCATAATAACCATTATAGATAACACCCAAATCGACAGATACAATCTGACCCTCCACCAGCATCCTCTTCCCTGGAATACCATGCACAACTTCATCATCAATTGAAATGCAGGTTGATGCCGGAAAACCATGATATCCCTTAAAAGCAGGCTGGCATCCTTGGGATAGAATATATTCCTCCGCCAACCGGTCAATTTCAGACGTAGTTATGCCCGGTTTTAGATTCTCACCAATCATTCTGAGGGTTTCTGCCACTACTTTTCCAGCCTTCCGCATCAAACTAATTTGGGCATCAGTCTTAATTATGATCACACCTTTTTTAATCTCTTTATTTCCTGCAAGAGACGGTTCGTAATTTCATCGGGACCGGCGCCTTCAGCCGCAATTTCACTTAATATTGTTTCCTTGCGGTAAAAATCAACGATAGGCTCGGTCTGACGTTTATATACATCAAGTCTATTTTTTACTACTGCTTCTTCATCATCAGGGCGACGCATCAGCTTGGCGCCGTCATTATCGCATAGCCCCTCCTTCTTAGGAAGTTGATGCGGATAATTGTATCCGGCGTTGCAGATTGGGCAATAAAATCTACCCGACAATCTTCTGATGACTTCCGCATCGGAAACATCAAGTAATATTGACCTGTTAATATTCTTATTGTTTTTGGCAAACATTTGCTTAAGGGTTTCTGCCTGCGGAATGGTACGCGGAAAACCATCAAGAATAAATCCGCCATCCAATTGTCCGGAACGAAGTTTCTCTTCAATCAATCCAATAATTAAGGTGTCAGGAACAAGCTCGCCGACCTCCATATATGCCTTTGCCTTTTTCCCAAGTTCCGTACTATTCTTTACCGCTTCGCGAAGGAGGTCACCGGTTGAAAGATGCAACAAGCCAAGCTGTCCGGCTATTCGTTTAGCTTGGGTTCCTTTCCCCGATCCGGGGGGACCCAAAAAAATGAGATTCATTAGTATGATCTCCCCTTAATCTTCCCTTTTTTCAAGAACCCATCATAATGACGCATCAATAGATGCGATTCAATCTGCTGTAATGTATCAAGCGCAACACCAACTACAATTAAAAGGCCGGTGCCACCGAAGAAAAAGTTAATATTCATAGCCCGGATCATTACCCATGGCAATATAGCTATTAATGCAAAGAAGATAGCGCCCGGTAATGTTATACGGGTAAGTATTCTTTCAATATGCTCAGCGGTTCTTTTTCCCGGTCGGATTCCCGGAATAAACCCGCCATTTTTGCGCATGTTATCTGCGATGTCAATCGGATTATAGACAATAGCAGTATAAAAATATGCAAAGAACACAATTATCAAACCATAGATTAGCGAATATGCAAAATACCCCGGAGCAAGCCAATTAGAAACAATGTTGGTTACCAATTCGCTGTTAGGAAACAATTGCTGGACTGTCGCCGGCAAAAACATTATCGACTGCGCAAAAATAATCGGAATAACACCGGCCGAGTTTACTGACAGGGGCAGATGCGTTGTTGCACCGCCAAATACTCTTCTCCCTACTATTTTTCGAGGATATTGCACCGGCACCTTTCTCTGGGCTCTGGTTACCAAAATAACGGCCGCTATTACGGCTATCAGAGCCGCTACCAAAACAACCTCTACAAAGAACGAGCGTGTGCCGAACCAGAGATACTGCACTTCTTCAATAACCGCTTCGGGGAAGCGGGCAACAATTCCGATAAATATTATCAGTGAAATACCGTTGCCGATACCGCGCTCAGTTATTTGCTCGCCAAGCCACATGATAAATATCGTGCCGCAGGTAAAGGTCAGCATTGTAAGAGCAATAAATTCACCATAAGGCATGTAAACAATCCTTTGGCCGCCAATATCAAGCGTGGACAAAAACTGGGCTGTTCCAAAAGCCTGAAGAGCCGCAATAAGTACCGTGAGATATCGAGTGTACTGGGTAATTTTTCTTTTGCCTTCTTCTCCTTCTTTTTGGAGTTTCTGAAGGTATGGCACAACCGCTCCAAGCAATTGCAACATAATTGACGCTGATATATAGGGCATTATGCCAAGGGCAAATATGGTTGCATTTCTGAAGGCGCCGCCGGCAAATAGATCCAGCAGACCAAAAATTGTATCGCTGGAGAGAGCCTGCGCCACCAGTGAACCATCAACGCCAGGTGTTGGTATATGGCCGCCGATTCGATAAACCACAAGAAGACCGAGGGTATAGAAAATCTTCTTGCGGAGCTCCTCAATTTTGAATATGGACTGGAAAGTGCTTAACACTTAGATTACCTCAGTATTTCCGCCGGCCGCCTGAATTTTTTCAATGGCAGACTTGGAAAATGCGGCCGCCTTCACATGATAGGCCGCCTCCAGTTTGCCCATCCCCAAAACCTTGACTGGAAGGCGTGTCGATTTTATAATTCCTTGCTGTCTCAGAGTCTCAGGTGTCACCTCGCCCGGCCGGCATTTTTTGAGTGAATCAATATTGACAACCTGGAACTCCTCGCGGAATATATTCGTAAAACCGCGCTTGGGAATTCTTCTCTGAAGAGGCATCTGTCCGCCCTCAGACCAATTCTTGACATTCCCTTTTCCGCCGCTACGGGCTTTTTGGCCCTTATGACCACGAGTGGATGTGGCATCCATACCACTGCCGGGTCCGCGGCCGACTCGCTTGCGATTCTTCTTTGAGCCTGCCGGCGGTGATAATCGTGACAATTCTAATGGTGACATTATTCTTCAACCTTCTCAAATTTAACGAGATGTTCAACAGCTTTAACCATACCGCGTATTTGCGGGGTGTCGTTATGTATCACTGTACGATGCAATTTGCCAAGCCCCAGCGCGATTATGGTTCTTTTCTGCCTGAAATTTCTATCGATAGTACTATGGACCTGTGTTATTCTAAGCTTAGCCATACTATACCTCTCACTCCCGGTTTTTGATTAACCCTGAATCCGGTAGTTCATCTGCTCTTCATGGGATCGCAGTTGCTGTAAACCATTCATTGTGGCTTTTACCACGTTATGCGGATTACGACTGCCAAGGGCTTTGGTTAGCACATCCCGCACCCCTGCTGATTCCAATATGGCACGCACAGCGCCGCCGGCTACGACACCAGTTCCGGGTGATGCCGGACGCAAAAGTACATGCGAGGCGCCATATCTGCCGATTATCTGGTGCGGAATAGTTCCTTCAGCAGTTATTGTTACTTGTATCATTGATTTGCGAGCCGCTTCCGTGCCTTTTCTTATCGCCTCGGAAACTTCGGCCGCTTTTCCCAAGCCGATGCCGACACGGCCATTCTTTTGACCCACGGCGATCAAAGCGGTAAAACTAAATCTACGGCCGCCTTTGACAACCTTGGCCACACGATTAACGTGAATTACTCTTTCCTCGAAATCGAGGCTATCCCTTTCTATTGAGATCAAATCTCCTACCTCATTAAAAGCCTAAAATTCCAGTCCAGCCTTTCGGGCCGCTTCTGCCAATGCTTTGATGCGCCCGTGGTAAAGGTTTCGATTTCTATCTAAAGCAACTTGCTTAATTCCTTTTTCCAGCGCCTGTTTGGCAATCGCTTCACCGACCAATGCGGCTACTGCCGATTTTTTCCTGCCTTTGCATTTTGCGGCAAGCTCTTTGTTTATTGAGGATGCCGCCGCCAGAGTTATCATCTTCTCGTCATCAATAACCTGTGCGAATACATTTCTTAAGGATTTGGCTACCGTCAAACGCGGCCTTGTACCAGTACCAAAAACCTTCCCACGTACGCGGGCTCTTCTCTTATTGGCTCTTTTTGTCTTATCTAATTGAGCTATCATAGGATTTTCACCAGCCTCTATTTGCCTGCGGTCTTTCCGGCTTTTCTATGAATGATTTCATTATGATATTTGATACCTTTGCCTTTATAAGGCTCCGGAGGACGCAGAGCTCTTATCTTGGAGGCTACCAGCCCCACAAGCTCCTTGCTAATTCCAGTAATTATTATTCTGCCCTCTTTTGGTTCGACTCGGATAGATACTCCGTCGGGTGGTCTCATAACAATGGGATGAGAATATCCGAGGCTTAATACTATAAGCTTTCCCGATAATTCCGCCCGGTATCCCACGCCCACAATTTCCAATATCCTTTCATAGCCACTGGTGACTCCGATAACCATGTTTTGGATTAGGGCTCTTGTGAGACCATGAAGCGAACGATCAAATTTGTTATCTGATTGTCTGGCGACAACAATATTGCCGTCATCAACTTTCACTTGAACGTTGCGATGAACATCCATTGACAATGTTCCCTTGGGTCCTGTAATTTCGAGCTTTGTATCGGCCAAAGCAACTTTTACCCCTGAGGGTATTTTAACCGGCATTTTACCTATTTTTGACATATTATGTTACCCCAATCACCAGACATTGCAAATGGCCTCACCACCAAGACCTTGTTTGAATGCTTGAATATTCGTCATTATTCCATGAGAGGTTGAGACGATAACCACACCAACCTGATTATTCCCAAGCTTCTTCAACTCATCAAGACCAAAATATTTTCTTAATCCCGGGGTGGAAACTCTTTTGATTCCTCTGATAATGGGATCGTCGTCGCGGCTATATTTCAAATAGAGTCTAAGAATTCCCTGCTTTTTGTCAGGAATCTCAACCATATCTTTCAGAAATTTTTCTTCAATCAACACTTTGGCGATTTCACGCTTTATGTTTGAAGCAGGCACATCCACGGCCTTCCGCTTGGCCTTGGAACCATTCCTTATTCTCGTCAGCATATCTGCAATCGGGTCTGTCATCGACATAACATACTCCTGTGAGTTTTCACCATTACCAGCTGGCTTTCTTGATTCCAGGTATTTCGCCGGCCAGGGCCATTTCCCTGAAACAAATGCGGCAAAGGCCAAATCTCCTATAGTAGGCTCTGGGTCGACCGCATCTCTGGCATCGATTATAGCGGCGAACCATGAATTTCGGCGTCCGCTTTTGTTTTTCTATCAAACACTTCTTGGCCACGTCTTCTCCTATTTACTGAATGGCATACCCATTTCAGTCAAAAGCTGTCGAGCTTCTTCATCATTTCTTGCGGTGGTTATTATTGATATGGTCATGCCTCTTATCTTGTCTATTTTATCATAATCTATCTCGGGAAACATTATTTGTTCTTTTATCCCAAGATTAAAATTGCCGCGACCGTCAAATGATTTGGGTGAAATTCCGCGAAAATCCCTGATTCGGGGTATCGCCACATTGAGCAGTCGATCAAGAAATTCATACATTCTTTCCCGGCGCAAAGTAACCATCACGCCTATTTTGGCGCCTTTTCTTAATTTGAAATTTGAAATCGACTTTTTGGCTTTGGTAAATGTCGGTTTTTGTCCGGTTATCTTGGTAAGATCATCCATTGCAGAATCAAGGACCTTGGCATTGGCTATCGCTTCACCCAATCCAATATTCACTGTTACCTTGCTTACTCGGGGAACCTGCATCACTGATGAATATTCATTTTGTTTCATCAGTTTTGGCAAAACCTCTTTATAATAAAATTCTTTCAACCTGGCCATATTTTATCCCATTAAATCGCTTCGCCGCATTTGCGACAGATGCGAAGCTTTGATTTTTTTCCTTCGGTCTCTTCAATCATTTTATAACTAATTTTGGTAGGCGCCGAACAGGTTTTGCAGAATAACGCAACTTTCGAACGATGTATAGGGGCTTCCTTGCGAACTATTCCACCCTTTGGATTACGGCGTGAGGGACGAGAATGGCGCCCTATAATATTTACGCCTTCGACTATCATCCGATTCTTCTCAGGAAATACATGTAGTACCTTTCCCGTCTTGGGCTTGTCGGGTGTTCCCCGATCTTTGCCCCGCCTGATAACCACTATATCGCTTTTTTTAATATTCATCTTGGGAAACCTCTATAATACTTCCGGAGCCAGGGATATTATTTTCATGAATTGTTTTTCTCTCAACTCTCTTGCCACAGGCCCGAAGATACGTGTCCCCCGCGGCTCCTTCTGCTCATTTATTATTACGGCGGCGTTATCCGAGAATCTGATTATCGAGCCATCACGTCTCCTCGTCTCGGACTTGGTACGAACGACCACGGCTTTGCATTTCTCGGACTTCTTGACCGTGCCGCCGGGAATGGCGTCCTTCACCGTCACGACTATTATGTCTCCGAGTCGGGCGTACCGCCTGTTCGAACCCCCCAGAATACGGAAGCACATGACGCTTCTGGCTCCGGAGTTATCCGCTACATTCAAATATGTATATTCCTGTATCATTTCAATTCACTCCCGAAACAAAGTGGCGGTTATCGCTTACTTGGCCCTTTCAATTATCTCTACCAGACGCCACCGCTTCTGGGCTGATAGGGGTCTGGTCTCCATAATGCGCACCTTGTCGCCTGTATGGGCTTCATTGGAGGCATCATGAGCATAAAATTTCGAAAAGCTTTTTATTATTCGGTTGTACAACGGATGTTTCATTGTTCGTTCAATCCTGACGACAATGGTTTTGTCCATTTTATCAGATACAACCTTTCCAACTCTGACTTTGCGCCTGTTTCTTTCCATTGACAACCTCAAAATTATTCAGACTTCTCCGATTTATCATCGGAATGATTCGATTTACTGCCGCCTAAAATTGAGACCGGCGTATCAACAATTCTTCTTAACCCCAATTTATCCTCTGAAAGAATCGTCTCAATCTTGGCTATGTCACGACGAATGGTACGAAGTTTTAGCGGATTATCCAGTTCTTTTAAAGTTCTTCTCATATTAAGATTAAAATACTCTTCCGTAAGCTCTCTTTTTTTCTGAGAGAGCTCATCTCTGGTCATATCTCTAAACGTTACCATTTTCATAATCACACACCTTCGGTATCAGAACGACTTACAAATTTCGTCTTAATGGGAAGTTTATTTCCGGCTAAACGCAGAGCCTCTTTCGCCATCGTCTCCGACACCCCTTCTATCTCAAATAAGACTCTCCCCGGCTTGACAACGGCCGCCCAAAACTCGGGAGAGCCTTTGCCTTTTCCCATTCTTGTTTCAGCCGGTTTTTTTGTAATCGGTTTATCTGGAAATATCCGAATCCAGACTTTACCGCCTCTTTTGATATATCTTGTCAGCGCGATACGGGCCGCCTCAATTTGCCGGTCACTTATCCATGCCGGCTCCAGAGCCTTGAGGCCAAATTCCCCAAAGGATATCGTGCTTCCGCGATAGGCCTTGCCGGTCATTCTTCCGCGCTGTTGTTTGCGATATTTTGTCTTATTTGGCGTTAACATATATTTATCCTTAGTCTAATTCATCAACCGTCAACTTTTTTTTGCGGATCGGGACTTGAAGATGGAGGATTTCCTCCGCCTTGTTGGTTATCCCTGGGTCTTAAAGCGCCTTTATCAGCAGGATGGGGTCCGCCTCTTCTATCCTGACCACCTCCGGGTCGTCCGCCTCGGTCTTGTCCGCCGCTTCCGGGTTGTCCACCTCTATCTGGACCACCTCCACCGGGTCTTCCGCCTTGGTTTTGTCCACCTCCACCGGGTCGTCCACCTCTATCTGGACCACCTCCACCGGGTCTTCCGCCTTGGTTTTGTCCACCGCCTCCGGGTCGTCCACCTCTATCTGGACCACCTCCACCGGGTCTTCCGCCTCGGTCTTGTCCGCCGCTTCCGGGTTGTCCACCTCTATCTGGACCACTGTCACCGGGTCGTCCGCCTTGGTCTTGTCCGCTACCTCCGGGTCGGCGAACTCTGCCACGCGGTCCTCTTGACCTGCGTCTGTCATCCTGCGGACGATCCCTTCTTTCCTGAATCGCCATGTCGGTCTTTTCGGTGAGTGATTTATCAATTTCATCTCTCACTGTCATTTCTCCGGCGCCCATAACCATTCCGCGGCAAATCCAGACTTTTACGCCAATGCATCCATAAGTCGTATGTGCCGTAGAAGTGGCATAATCTATATCAGCGCGCAAAGTATGCAGAGGAACGCGCCCTTGCATATATTTTTCAGTACGGGCAATTTCAGCGCCGGCAAGACGGCCGCCGCACATTATTTTAATACCTTCGGCGCCCATTTTCATTGAGGCGCCCAGAGCTTTTTTCATCGCTCTGCGATAGGAAACTCGCCCTTCAAGCTGGCGCGCGACTGAATCCGCCACCAATTTGGCACTTAGTTCCGGTTTTTTGACTTCTATAATATTTAGGGAGATATCCTTTTTAGTCAGAAGCTGTAACTCTTCACGAAGCTTATCAACCTCAGCGCCTTTTCTGCCAATTACAATACCAGGACGCGAGGTATGAATATCGACTGTGACTTTTTTGGGCGCACGCAAGATCTCAACCTTGGCCAAGCCGGCATTTTCCAATCTGGCATTGATATACTTTTTAATCATCATGTCTTCATAAAGAAGACCGGCAAAATTCCTGTCCGCAAACCATTTGCTACTCCAGGATTTAATGATGCCCAGACGAAACCCTATTGGATTTGTTTTCTGTCCCAAGAATTATCTCCTTGTAAATTACGCTTCGCTTTTACCTTCTTCAGGTTCAACCTTTGCGGTTTCTGTCGTCTCGACGACAGGCTCCTCTATTTTTTCTTCAACTTTGGCCTTTGTCTTTTTTCCCGAACCTTTGGTTGCTTTATCTCCAGCTTCAACTTTTTCCTCAGCCAATTTCTTCTTGTGATCGCGACCTTTTGTTTCCGGCGCGGGTTCGCCTTCAACTTCTATGGTTAAATGACAATATCTCTTTCGCACCCGGAATATCCGACCCATCGACTGAAAGCGGATTCTCTTTGCCGTTGGCGCTTGATCAATAAGTATCTTGGAGATAGCCAGATCTTCCGCCTTAAGTTTCGAAGTTCCCACACCAGAAATGGCATTTGCCGCCGCCGCCTTAACCGTCTTAGCCAGATGGTGCGCCGCGGCTTTGGGAGTGAAATTCAGAATGTTAATAGCATCCTGAACCCGTTTCCCCTTAATCAATGCCGCCACCCGTCTCATTTTGCGAGGGGACATTTTCAAATATTTAACTCGAGCACGCGCCTGCATCTTTAAATTCTCCCTATTGCTTCACGGCGGTGGAACGTTCTGCCAATTTACCACCATGGCCGCGGAAAGTACGGGTGGGGGCGAATTCGCCAAGTTTATGTCCCACCATATTCTCTGTCACATAAATGGGGATAAACTTATTGCCATTATGAACCGCCAGAGTATGGCCTACGAAATCGGGAGAAATAGTTGAGCGTCGGGCCCATGTTTTTATTACTTTCTTTTCGCCTGTTTCATTTAGAGCCATGATTTTCTTATTTAACTTCAGGTCAATAAATGGTCCTTTTTTCAATGACCGTGGCATCTATTCCTCCACCATTACTTTTTCTTTCCGCGTGGTTCAACTATATATTTATTAGATTTCCGTTTACTTCTTGTCTTTAAGCCTTTGGACTTCATTCCCCAAGGCGAGCAAGGATGACGCCCACCGGAGGTCTTTCCTTCACCGCCGCCCATGGGATGGTCAACCGGATTCATAGCAACGCCACGAACCTTTGGCCGCCAACCGCGCCAGCGTGCAGCGCCGGCTTTTCCCCATGAAATGTTTTTATGTTCGGCATTCCCAACCATACCGACCGTACCAAAGCATGATTGTTTCACCAGACGCACCTCGCCTGAAGGCATTTTAAGGTGAGCATATTCGCCCTCTTTGGCAACCAGTTGGACATACGTTCCGGCACATCTGGCTATCTGAGCTCCTTTTCCGGGGAACAGTTCAACATTATGCAGGAATGTTCCGAGGGGCACCAAACCTACCGGCATTGCATTCCCCACACGAATCTCAGCTTTTTCGCCGGACAGCACTATCATATCCACATTCAATCCATCCGGCGCAATGATATATTGTTTTTCGCCATCAGCATAGTGCAATAAAGCAATGCGTGCGGAACGGTTTGGGTCATATTCAATTGATGCCACCCGGGCGGGGATATCCAACTTATTGCGTTTGAAATCGATAATTCGGTAATATCTTTTATGTCCGCCTCCGCGATGGCGTGATGTTACTCGACCTTTATTATTTCTGCCGCCTTTTTTCCTGAGAGCCACCAAGAGCGATTTCTCGGGAACGGTCGATGTTATTTCATCAAAGTTGGGAACGGTTCTCCACCTCTGAGATGGCGTAATTGGTTTATAACTTTTAACACCCATAATCGAACCTGCTATCTGCCTTTATGCATTTTCAAATGCCGCTATCTGTTGGCCTACTTTTAATTTCACAATCGCCTTTTTCCAGGCAGTTGTCTTGCCCAAAAAGCGTCCCACGCGTTTTGGTTTGCCGGGAACTATCATAGTTCTCACCGATTCAACTTTTACTCCAAAAACTTTCTCTACTGCGGCCATTATTTCTTTCTTGTTGGCTTGTCGGTTAACGCGGAAAACATAGGCATTGGTGGCCTCTTTCATGGCTGTGGACTTTTCCGTAATTAAGTGCAATTGGAGGATGTGATGCATATCTTTCATGGAGCAAATACCTCCTCTACTTTCTCGAGTCCGGCCTTGGTAACGATTAAAGTATCCGCATTGACTATATCATAGGCATTCGCCAAAGGCGCGCGGGAGTATTCCACATGGGGTATATTTCTCACGGAGAGTACCAGATTTTTATTCATTCCCTCATCAAGAATCAGGCATTTTTTGCTGGATATACCCAATTTATCAAGAATAGTGAAAACCTTTTTTGTTTTTATCTCCGGAATATTGAGATTGTCAATTATTATCAGTTTTTCATTTTGCGCCTTATCGGAAAGCACCGATAGCATGGCCAAGCGCTTCATCTTTTTTGGGAATGTCTTGTAATATGAACGCGGTTGCGGTCCAAAAATTATGCCGCCGCCTCTCCAAAGTGGAGAACGAATGGTGCCGGCACGGGCACGGCCGGTGCCTTTCTGCCGCCAAGGTTTGGCGCCGCCGCCGGAAACTTCGGCCCGACCTTTGGCGCTGGATGTTCCTTGTCTTTGGTTGGCAAGATAATTTACGATATATTGGTGCACAACATCCCGATTGGGTTTAATTCCAAAGATATTATCATTCAATGAAATTTTCCCAACTTCTGCGCCTTCCTGATTATATACTTTAACTTCCATAATCAAACCTGCTTGCTTACCGCTTCCGGTTGGTCTTTCTAATTTTTATCAGGGTTCCTTTTTTTCCGGGGATTGCGCCTCTTACCAGCAGAAGATTCTGCTCTGATAATACTTGCGCAACCTCAAGATTCAAAACTGTAATCCTGTCTTTTCCCATCTTGCCTGCCATACGTTGGCCGGGATATGTTCTTGACGGGTATGATGATGAGCCGATGGAACCGGGCGACCTCTGTCTGTCCGATTGTCCATGTGTACTCGATCCTCCGCCAAAGTTGTGGCGGCGCATTACACCTTGGAAACCGAGACCCTTCGAAATTCCGGTAATATCGACTTTTTCACCCTTCTTAAATATGTCAACTTTCAGCTCAGCGCCAACTTCCAATTCGCCGTCATAATCGATCTCTTTAAGATGCCGCTTTGGTTCAACGGCTGATTTCTTAAAATGACCCAACTCTGGTTTGTTGTATAGCGAATTGCGTTTGGTCCCAAAGCCAACCTGAATCGCCCTATAACCATGTTTTTCTGGAGTTCGCTTGGCGACGATAACACATGGGCCGGCCTCAATGACAGAGACAGGAATCGCCTCGCCATCACTGCTGAAAATTCTGGTCATTCCCAATTTTATGCCAATTAGTTCTTTCATCACTGCACCACCGTCAGGTCTTGATTTCCACGTCAACTCCGGCCGGCAAATCGAGCTTCATTAATGCATCAACGGTCTGAGGAGTTGATTCATAGATATCAATCATTCGTTTATGAATGCGGGTCTCAAATTGCTCACGCGATTTTTTATCTACGTGAGGAGACCGCAAAACTGTGTATATAGTTCTCTTGGTCGGTAAGGGTATCGGTCCTGCTATTCGGGCGCCGGTACGCAATACCGTGCGGGCAATCTCCTTGGTCGATTTATCAAGTGAATAGTGATCGTACGCCTTAAGTTTTATTCTTATTTTTTGGCCGTCCATAATTAACCTTCAATTCTTATTTCGGAGCGAATCCTTACTTGTAAATTTCCCCAATAACGCCGGCGCCGACGGTTCGGCCGCCTTCACGAATGGCAAAACGCAACTCCTTCTCCATCGCTATCGGCGTAATCA
>JAGVEJ010000164.1 GCA_020058225.1 Candidatus Zixiibacteriota bacterium
AGATATGAAAGAAAATTATCCCGATATGACGCTCATGAAGAATGCCCTTCAAAACATATCTGATGAATCAGTAGAGTTTCTTGACTTCGATTTGCTCTATTCTGCGCTGGATAAATCACTCGCTCAATTGGAGAAATATTCATCAATTGCGTCCGAACTTGAATTACTGAAAAATGATTATCGGAAACGGATTCTTGGCATGCTCAAAGCCAATATCGCCTTAAAAAGCGATGATACCGACAAAACGCTTGCCGCAAGGCTCGGCGATAGCGCCAACGATTTTTCCTCTGCGGAATTGGTTAAAATTTATGCCGGCGTCGCTTCAAGATTTCGAAATAACTTTCCGGCCAGTTTTAAATACTTGAGCTTTGGCAATATCCATGGCTCCAAAAATTGGACCGAATATAAAATTTAATCTGCGGGGATCTTCCGCCCCAACGGCCATGTGGGTACCAGCCCGGCCATAATTTCAAAAAATAGAAGGGAGTTTTAATGGGAATAAGAGAACAAAATCTGGAAACTATCGCCCCTATGCTGGCCGCTTTCAAAATATCGCAAACCGGCGGTATTGATGACCTGAAAGATGCTGACATTGGCAAGGCGGTTATGCTCAACGCCAATTATACCGTCGGTCCATGCCTATCCGGTTCGCAGTTACTTGGCAAGCTGGTCGCCTTGACATTAACCGATGCCGACACCGGCAAGCGCACCGCGACCATCCAAATCGGCGGAATATGCCGCCTGCCGATTTCATCGGCCTACCCGACAATCGGAAATCGCCTAATAGGCGGAACGAGCGGTACTGTCCGTCAGGCGTCTGTCCTTACCGGATATGATCCGGTCGGCGGAAATATAGCCCGAGGCACCGTTTTGGCTGTCAATGGTACCGCCGATTGCATTGCACTTCTTAACTAAAAGGAGGAAAGGTGAATTTTAATAGATTTATTCAATCACCCTTGATTCAAAAGGAAATTTTGGATTTATCCCAGAGAGAGCTTGTCGGGCCGCTCGACCTTACGCGCACCGCAGAAATTAAAATTGACAAAGGGACTTATCACGAGGCGGAATCGCGCGGCATGACTCTCAGCGAGCTTCTGGAAACCGCCGAATACGACCCCTCATCCGCTGAATCTCCCCTTGATGCCTTTGAGCGACAGCTGGCATTTACCGGAATCAGGCTGGGCGGCGCCAAGGCGACTACGGTGGAGCAATTCTTTCAGACTGCGCCTTCATTAATGCCGGAATTTATTCTACGCGAAATTAAAAAGGGACAGGCCATGCGTCCCGAGTTATCCTCGCTGATTGCCGGTACCACGACCATAGCCAATAACCGCTATACGCCGTTCTATGTCGATACATCTTCAACCGATAAGTTTTCGCTCCGTCCCATCGGCGAGGCCGGCGAAATCCCGCAGATACTGGTCGCCGAGCAGAAACATTCCATCAATGTTCCGGAATATGGCTTGGGCATCAAGGCCAGCTATAAATCATTGCGGCATCGTACTACCGCCCAATTCAGAATCCTATTGTGGTACATCGGTTTCAAATTGCAAACCGATAAAATCGGCTTGATTGTAGATTGCATCATCAATGGCGACGGTAACTCCAATCCCGCAACGGTTATCAATGCCGCCGCATCCGGAGCCCTGACTTATGATGACCTTATTACGCTCTGGTCGCAATTTGCGCCGTTTGAGATGAATACCGTCATCTGCCATATTAACAAGCTGAAGACCATTCTCACCCTGAATGAATTTAAAGACCCTCTGGCCGGTTTTCGCTTTCAGGATAAGGGGGAATTATTCAGCCCTCTTGGATCAACTTTGGTTCGTTGCGATAATGCTCCAACTGATTATGTAATCGGTTTGGATTCGCGGTTTGCCATCGAGGAAGTAATCACCCAGCCGCTGATGGTGGAGTACGACAAAATCATCGAGCAGAGATTTGAGGAGGCCGTCATTTCCGAATCGGTGGCTTATGCCAAGGTTATCCGCGAGGCTTCAATCATCATGGATACGGTTTTTGCATAAAACCAAATTCCTGCCCGGTACTGCGCCGGGCAGGTAAACAAAGGAAATCCAATGCAAAATCATTTGACAAACAGTACCGCCGCTTTTAAAGCCGGAATTGGAACATCCAAAAGAATTTTCAAAGTGACCTCCGGCCAATATGCCGGACGAATAGTCATATTGATACAAACTTCGCCATCCGAAATAAAATTGTCGTTTTCCGATTATCCCTATATTTCATGGAGTTCTCCCGCCCTAATTATCAATGACAGCGCCGATTATCCCTTTGATGCCGTTATGAATGAAGAAGGGAATATTTATGTCGCCTATACTCTTGCTTCCACAAACGATCTGGTTTCATGCAAGCTAACCTATTCCTCCGGTAGTTGGACCGCCGGTTCGTCGTGCACCGTATATAATGGCGATGATAACTATTATCCTTCCATTAGTCATGAACCGGATGGCCGCCTCTGGGTAAGCTGGAGCCGTTATTCTTTGGGATTATACTATATCAATGCCAAATTTTCCGATGATGAAGGTATCAATTGGTCGGGCGGGCCTGCCAGCGCCGGGACAACTTTAACTTCTGGCGGAAATTCCGGGTATTCAAAAATAATCATCCGCAATTCTTATGTTTATTGTATTTATTCGCATGATGGCACAAAATTGGCCTACCGTAAAAAGCATTTTAATATAACCCTCTGGGATTCGGAAGAAACCATCGCCGCCGGTTCCGGTTATGATCATAACTTATCTGCGGCCGTTTCGCAAGATGGCAAAATCGGCGTGGTGTATGATGACGGCAAAATTCGCTTCCGTGAAAATGACGGCTCTTCGTGGGGAGCGCTTCTCGATATCGATAGCGGCGGTGGTGACTATCCTCAAATAAAATATATCAATAACATCCCTTATCTTATCTATTTGTCAAACTTTGCCGCCGGCCAGAAGAAAATATTATTTACCCGTCGGGACTCAAGCTATTTCTCAACGCCGACTGCGCTCGATAGCAGAAAAAACAGCTTTTCCAAAGTTTTTTGCTATCATTCAACCTCCGGCAGTTATCAAGATTTGACCGCCGCCGCGGGGAATAGCGCCACGGCCGATATTTATCATTCCGGCTCCGGCGTCATGCTTAAGGATTCCGGCGACAGCATTTATTTCGGACTCGATGAGAAATTCCATTACCTGAAGACATTGCTTGCAACCATAGGTTCCGGCGGAAGTATCAGCTGGCAGTACTATAATGGACAGGAATGGGTTTCGTTTGTTCCTTCCGGAGGAAATTACAATTTCACGGCGGCCGATAAGGAATTGCTCCTTTGGGATGATTATTCGTCAATCCCTTCTGATTGGCAGAAGAAGGTAGTAAATGGGGTCGAGAAATTATGGATTAAAGCCGTCGTCTCGACACCCTATACAACCGGACCAACCGGTTCTCAGATAACTTCGATTTCCAATATATCAGCCCTGATTCTTATGGAGTGAACCATGTCATATACCAATATTGATCTCATAAAGAAACATATCAGCTTTTCCTCCGAGCCGATTGGCGGGAACGCCGACTATCCGGTGACTTTCTCTGATGATGAATGGATTACCCTGCCCAATAAATTTATATCGCCGGGCTCGATCATTGTGAAATATATGAATAATTTTGTGCCGATCATGGAGGAGATTACATTTCTTTCAGATAGCGCAACCTTGGCCCACAAACCTCTGGCGCTATATTCATTAACCGTTGCGTCTGATTCTTCGCTGGGGACAATCTATGTTGAAAATAAGGATTTCGCCGTTGATTGCGCCAATGGTGTGATTATCAGAAAAAATGGCGGAGCTATCCAATCCGGCAGTACAGTATTAGTCTGGTACTATTATTTCTCCATTTATACGGATAGGGAGGATTATGATATTGATTATTCTGCAGGCAAGATAAAACGATTGACCGGCGGAGAGATTATTTTCGGTCAAACCGTCCAAATTGATTATCAGATATTATCATATCAAGCCCCGGATGAAACCATAGTGCAGGCGGCGGACGAAGCCAATGCCATTTTGGAAAATGAAATTGATCCGCTCAAAGCCTTCGGCGCCAATCAGGCTTTGCAAACCGCCGGAACCTATTTGGCGATGTCGCTTCTTTGCCGCATCATGTCCGCGGGCGCGCTTACTGCCGACCGCCGGTCGGCATCTTCTTCCCGCAATGATGGATGGCTTAATTTAGGGGATAGCTATCGCAGAGATTACGAGAGCCTGATTAAATCATTTCGCAGACCGGCATCAAAATTAAACAGACCGGCAATTTCTTAAGGGGAGTCTAATATGCATACAGTGAATTATCTTAGAGGCCGCAGAGTTTGGTACATTCGCGAGTATTCCGTTTGGGGAACGGCCGATGAGGCCGCCTTGTCATATATCGGGGTGGAATCAGTCGATTCAACCGGCCGCATAATGTTTGGTTTATCGGCAATCGGCGGAAGTGTCCAAAATGTAAATTTCTCCGAACTTATCGACTTCAAAGGAAATGCTATTCCATCAAATATTAATTCCCCACGCGTGATAATTCGTCCCCGCTCGCCATTTCATATTCATATTGTGGGCGAGGAATCAAATGCCGGTTTCAGAATCGCGCGCGATCCCTCTGCTCCCGGCCCTTTGACAGCCGACATCTTCATAATGGAATTGGGGTAAATTATGAACGGCAACACCATACCGGAAAATGCTCAATCCGCTGATTTGGCAGTTCTCATGGAGGTACTCGATAAACTCCTCCAAATGTTTCGGGAAAAACCATCGCAAGTGAAAGTGGGTGATATTTTGAAATTGATTGAATTGAAACAAAAAATATCAATCGGCGCCGGCGGCGATATCGCCAATAGGCAATTTTGGGATATTGTAAATAAATTCAGACAGAATGAGCTTCAGAAAGAAGAAGCCGCTACTACCTCACCTGAAGGTTCTACCGATAAAGGAGATGCGCCATGCTGATATGGGCAAAACCCTTACTCGGTTCGCCGCAGGCGAATCCACATCTGCCCGTGTTATACAACGGCTCCGTGCGCGGCAGATGTCCACATCTGCCCGTGTTATTATATTTAATTCCAATACTCTGGTGTCTGAATTTCTCTCCAGCCAATAGTTCAGAATCAGTTGCGCTGAAATTATCCAATGAGCCATTTACATCCAAGATTCATGGCAGGTCGCTGATTGCTCAAATTGGCGATTCCGCCTCTAAAATATTTGCGCCGCAATTCAAGATTATTGCTTGGGGAGGGGAGGCTTTATTCCAACTACAGTTGTTATCTTCGCCCGCATCCCAATTTGATAAACCGGCATATATACTGGTCAACGGCCGCACCGGGATATCTGTCAGGCAGGATGATATTATTTCATACCAGATGTACCAAAAACCTGATAGTGGCCTTGAATGGGAAATAATCCTCGACACCCTCCCCAAATCCAATGAACTATCTTTTCACTTTGAACAGAGAAATCTTCTATTTCTTTATCAGGATACATTGTCTCTCGAGGAAATAGAATCCGGCGCCGACCGGCCCGATAGCGTGATCGGTTCGTATGCCGTCTATCACGCCTTGCATTCCGATAATAAGATAGTTGCATCACAGGCGGATACTGTTACGATATGCTACGAGACCGGTAAGGCGTTTCACATTTACCGCCCCAAGGTGCATGACAGCCGCGGCTGGACCGTATGGTGTGATATGATAATAGATAGCCTGTTCAATATTATCATCCCGCAATCTTTTTTGGATAAAGCCGATTATCCCATCACGATAGACCCTACCTTTGGGAACGCCAACATTGGCGCCAGCACCGCTTATTTATCGTCCATCGCCTGCCATGCCCTCTGCGGGACATCATCCTATCGCCATACGGCTTCAGCCGGCGAAACAATAAATTCCTTCAGCCTCTATTGCCTAACCTATTCCAGTCCCTCCTATGTAAGTTTTGCCGCCTATACCTATTCCGGCGGATATCCGGAAAACCGCCTGGCGGCTGGCGTACCGATAACTATCACCAATGGCGCCATGCAATGGAATACCACCGCCACCCTCTCGCAATATATGACCGATGGTATTACCTATGCGATGGCTTATGGCGATGTTACTCCATCATCGGCGGTAAGGGCGAGGTATGATTCCGAAGCAAACTCCCTATCGGTGCATGGTGGTGCGGGTCTGCCCTCAACTTGGGTCCAATCTTCAGTTGGGGGCAACCGCTGGTCAATGTATGCGACCTATACTGCCAATGCCTCTACTTTGTCATTTAGAAGAAAAAAAATAATTAATCTAAACAGTGGGTTATAATTATGAATATTAAGAACTCATTATTGTCTGCCGGCTCAATATATGCCCTTATTATTATCGTTTTGCCCGGCTTAATATTTGTTCACCATGGCCACGGGTTTGGCATTGTCAATAATTCATCATCATCCGTATCGCCGGAGGATTCTATCTGCATTCCCTTTTTTAATCTGGATAGTCTCGGGCGGAATATTGGCGGGCTTGATACAGCCAAAATTATGGTTTTTAATCCGGGGGGAGATTCCGTTTTCTGTGAATCCGTAACAGGTATCGCCGGACGCATCAAGATTGGCGTTGATAACGGCGATACTTCCTATCGCTGGGCGGCGCAGGTTTCCGATATCGATGGTAACGGTCAATATGGGCAATATATTGTGAAGATAACCGCCAAATCAGACCAGAGCGGGGCTTGGCTTAAAACGCCGATACTCTCCGGCTTTCAGCTGATAAGCAAAGAATTCGATGATGCTATGGCATCCGAAATCGATTCAACAAAGAAAACCCTTGATTCATTATATATTGCGCTCGCCCGGACCAAATCCATTCTTGATTCGCTTCAATCGCAGGATAATTGGGTGATGGCCAAAAATGATTCGGTCATTATCGATAGGTCATCCAATTTATCATTTGCCGATACCATTGCCAATCGGGTCTTGGAAGACTCTATGCATTATTGGGGAATCGGAAATGGCGGCGGAATATATTCACATCAACTGTTTGTAATAGACAGCTCCCTTGAGCAGGCCATCCCGATGGCAGGCATTGAAATACATAATATTGAGCAAACATCCTTGATTGCTTTGGGTCAAACTAATTCCCTTGGTTATTCGAACTTCAATTTGCTTGAGGATTCATTCTTGGTAAATGTTTTTGCCGCCGGTTATATATTTGACGGGTTTGATACTTTGATTGTCTCGGGTTCCGGCGTCGATACAATATTTGGATTCCACTTTATGCCGGAGAATCCGGCATCGCCTGATCTCTGCCGTCTGTATGGATTTCTATATGATATCAGCAGGCTACCCTCAGTATCAGCGACTGTCACCGCCTATCTTCCCGCGGGAGTGGTTCGTTCCGGTGGAGGAATTATTTCGCCTTATAAAAAGACAACCGCAACCGATACCCTTGGGTATTTCTTTATCGATCTCATCCCCAATAACGACCTAATTCCGGACACAACCAAATACGAAATTATCATCACCCTCAGCAACGGTACAATTTTGCGTGAGCGGATAGTCATACCTGATATGCCAAGTTGGCAGTTAAGCTGGTAATTAAATGAGGCATTGAAAATTAAAAAAACGAACCCATTTGATGGTTAGACTGCCAATGAAATAAGGTATTGAAAAATAAATGCCGAATTTCCCAGATAATGGTTATGTCTATACTTTTTTGCAAATAGCAAAAATTGGGGAAACATGATTTGGATTCCGGCGTAAAATGCATAGAAGAATTTGCACGGGAACAAAAAAGTGAATTATTTGTTGAGAGGTAAGTTGACAAATAAGGGATTTTGTCGATATTTGTAAATACGAATAAAACATCTTTATATGGTAATTCTTATGGGCGATATTAAAAAAACCTTAACATTTGACCTTTTTGCCAGACCATCCTTTATTGAAGGAATGTCGAGAGTAATGGATTTGGGCTCAAATTTACAGGTATACAATCATAGCAAGACCGAATTAGATGCCGATGCCAAGGCTATTCATAATGATTGGCGAATGGTCGGCAAAGATATAGAATCATCAATTGAGGAGTATAAGCAAAAAAATTAGGGGGCAATCGACTCGCTCTGAATCTAAGGCAATAATGATTGGCCAATCATTTTCTGGACCTCTGCCTACTCCGACACATCTTGAACATTATAATAGAATACTTCCTGGCGCTGCCGATTGAATAATGTCAATGGCAGAAAATCAATCCAAACATCGTCAGCAATTAGAATCTAAAGTCATTGACTCAGATATTAGAAATTCTGTAATGGGTCTAATATTTGCATTTATTATTGGTCTTATTGGTGTGGGAAGTGGATTCTATTTGATATATATTGGAAAATTTGTGGAGGGAAGTATTTATGGTGGAGGCACATTAGCGGCCCTTGTCGGAACATTTATCTACGGCTCTCAAAAACGCCAGAAAGAACGACAGAGCAAACAATAATAATCCATTTTATCATAGTCTTCTTCAATAGACATTTACCTGCGGCGGCGGTGGCGAAGCGGTCCGGTTTGACGCCTCCGCCTCCTTAGCAAAGCAGTAGGTCGAGCCTGTGCCTGCCCGCTGTAGGAGGGGGCTCACACCGTACCTTCGCAAAGCAAGCATAGAAAGAGCGCGTCGATGACGCGCCCTTCCATTTTGGGCCATGAAAGCCAATTCATCAGTAGCAAGGTTCTGTGCCGTGTAAATATAAATACCTTATTACAATTATAACGTCGCTCATATCAATGGTCCCATTGCAATTGGCGTCGGCGCGATATGTGCCTCCGGCGGGAGCGGCCCCTTGGCGGTATATATAATTAATAAGAAGCAGTACATCTCCTATATTTAGTGTACCGTCATCGTTATAATCGCCTTTTACGTATCCCTTGCAGTAATATCTGACAAGATTTGAGGTCATCCCGATGCGTCCTGTGGCATCGGTCGTCGTGGCCGTAATATAGTAAAGAGAATCGGAATTCATTGTCCCCGATGACCAATTGAACGATAATCCATTGCTGGGATCATCATCCATTCCGATTAAATCTCTGGCAACAGTATGAGAATATCCCCTGACCGTAATAATCATGTCCAGATCATGCCAGCTGTTCTGGAAATAGACCTGCGAACCGCCGGTAACATTCTTCATATAGCAGTTAACCAGAGTCCCTGAAATAGGGTCGGAAACCGATATGGCATATCTCCCCTGAGTATCCGCCAATCCCGATACGCCCGCCGCTACGAGATATACTCCCGGAGAACCGGATAAGGCCATGATACAACATAGCTCTCTTTCCTGGAAAAGCGTGCGAAATTGCCAATAGTCCGGTTTGCGGTAGGTATTCAACTGAAGTTCGTTCCCATGGGTTAATGTGTACTGGGCGAATCCGCCATAGAATAAATCATCGTAGGTTCCATTATTATCACCTGTCAGCATATTGGCCGCGAGTCTTTCCGTAACCGTATCAATGGATAGATAACTGCTTCCCTCTCTCATGCCATAGATGAATCCTTTGTCAAACCAGTATTTTACAGCTATGGCGCCGGCCACCGGCCCGCAATAATAATTCCCAAATTTTGATTGGGCAAGAGTTACGACTGGAGCAACATAATTCATGGAAGCGGCCTTGCTTTCAAATATCACCTCGGAAATATTTTCGTCTTGCGATGTGACCGCCAATTCCACCGGCAGGCAAATTGAATCCATGCAAAGAGGATTTGTCATGCTTAAATCAGGAGGAGTTGGGTCAATAGATACTTGGTGCGAATCTACATCAATGCGCCCGAGAGTATCATACACGGTTGCCTTAACCCAGTACATTCCCTCTGTCAGAGCCGAATAACTCCAGTTATAGATATACCCCTCTCCGGTTCCCGATGGATCTACGCCGTTTCGCAAAGCCCTTGCTCCGCTCTGATCCCGCCCGATTTCCATCCATGAACCGCCAAGGCGACGATCAAATCTGACATATTCAATGATATCACTCCCTGATTTTTCAGAACCCCACAGGGTAGCGCCACCCGAGACTGCCTCGCCGGCGCCCGGCTTTAGTAATGTAATTGATGGTTCCGGTTGAGTCCCGCCACCACCGCCGCCCGGACTACCGCCGGAGTATAGCAACATTCGACCGGGGAAATCAAAATAATTGTTATCGCAAAGATCGATGAAACCGATGGTTGTGTCCCATATATTATATCCGGTGCATTTGGCAACAACACTATCGGTTACGATACTGGCCCCAATCGTGGAATCCAAATAGTTGGAAATATAAAAACCCGCAAAATATGGTCCGTTCACTGAATATCCGGAGTCAAGCGGCACGGCGATTAGATATAATCCCGAGCCGGGAATAATATAGGTATATTCGGCGGAAATAGCTAAAAGTGTGCCGGGAACAGGACAATTGGCGTTGCTTAAATCGGCCGCTTCTATATCAACCGAGACATTGAGTGTGCAAAGCATATCAAAATACAAAATCATATATATTTCCTGCACTTCGAAAGGATAAGGTCCGGTGCAGGATAGGGATGGGTTTTGATAAGATTTGTACAATTCCATTCCGGTTACCCAATGTTGGATTAACCAGTATGCGCCAAGGTCGTGCCGAACTGTGCATAACTCTGAAGAGGAAAATTTGGGTATGGAAAACACTTTTTCGAAAGTATTATTTTTCAAGGGGGTAAATTTGGCCTCTGATTTGGCATTAAAGCCGGCCGCTCCGGCCGCAAATATAAGGCTGATAAGAGCAATTATGGCGACTTTTCGCAACATTGATAACTCCTTTTGCGGGATATATTTTCTTCTACTTGATATCGAGATAATTTCGTTTAACTTAACAATATGAAATGGGATAAACCCTATATTAGAGTCGTATATAAAACAGCTGTTTAATTTTTGGACAATTTATGGAATCACCGAAAAATATATCTAATAATAAGCCGGAGTGGTTGCGGGTCAAAGCCTGCGGAACTCAAAAATATTTGGAAGTGCAATCCCTCCTAAAACAACACAATCTCCATACCATTTGTCAGGAGGCCAATTGCCCTAATCGCGGCGAATGCTTTTCCCATGGTACGGCGACCTTCCTGATATTGGGACCCCATTGTACGAGAAATTGCCGGTTTTGCAGTGTCGTCCACGGTAATCCCAATCCGGTTGATATAGATGAACCATTTAATCTGGCCCGAGCGGTGGAAATATTAAAACTTCGTCATGCCGTTATCACTTCAGTTACCAGAGATGACTTACCCGATGGCGGCGCCGGGCAATTTGCGAGGGTTATCAAAGAAATAAGAAAATTGCCATCCAAAGTATCCATTGAAGTCCTTGTCCCCGATTTCGAGGGGAGAGAGGAGTTGGTGGACATTGTGCTTAGCGAATCTCCCGACGTCTTCAATCATAACATCGAGACGGTGCCGCGTTTTTATTCAGAGATAAGGCCGCAGGCCGATTATCGTCGCTCACTGGCAGTGTTGGCCATGGCCTCAAAAAGAGGTAAGGCGGCAGTCAAATCAGGCCTCATGGTTGGTTTGGGTGAATCCATCGACGAGCTGAAAATGGTATTCCTTGATTTAGCCTCAATCGGCGTAGAATATTTAACCATTGGACAATATCTTGCCCCATCGAAAGCCCATTACCCGATTTTTAAGTATCATCATCCTGATGAATTTAGTTCTCTTGCTATAATTGCCGGCGAATGCGGCATAAGGCATGTTTTCTCGGCGCCCTTGGTGCGCTCATCATATCATGCGGATGAGCAGTACAAACGATAGACATAGTGTCGAAACCACAAGGGTTTCTACCTACAACCTGTAACCCCCAACGGACATGTTGAAAAAGTGCATGTTACGGCAATTGTGCTCATTTCCGTCAAGAGCCGGAGCCCGACGGCCAAATTCATCGCCGTACCCCGACCTGTCATCCCGTGCCTTGACACGGGATCCAGAATGCAGTGACTATCTTGTCCGTCTTCGCCGGATTCGGCATTGACGAACACTTATGCGGCTACTTTCTGGATGTCCCGATTGAAGTCGGGACATGACACTTTCTGGGTCTTGGTGCTCAAAAATATGCTTTTTCCTATTAACAGGGGTTTTTCAACACTCCCCCTCGCTTTGGGGGTGTTTTATTATTGTAGGGGTTTGATTTATCAAACCCTATGTGTGGGATTGGGCGAGGGTTTGATAAATCAAACCCCTACGTCCCTCAA
>JAGVEJ010000121.1 GCA_020058225.1 Candidatus Zixiibacteriota bacterium
GAAATATGTAGTGTCGCCATTGTCTCGTCTTGGAGAGAGCGTTATTGTCATGCTAATCAGAGTTGCACCTGATTCTATTTCTTATATTTCAGTCGATATAATTCCGCAAGATAGAGAGGGCATGTTATCTTATCCTCCCCTAATAAAATGGAAAGAGAATATTAAGGCAACATTCAAGAAATAAAAATGCGGTCCAGTATGAGAATTATTATTAGCTTTTTTTTGCTTATAATCTCATTTTCATTCGTCTTTGGTCAGCAATCCAAAATTAGTTACATAAATCAAGATGGGGATATTTATGAAACAGTGGTTGTAGATTTTATTCCGCGTCATATCTATTTAGTCGACGACTCTACCAAGGGTGTTCAAACTATTGGCATAGTGGCATTAACGAATGGAAATTTACAGGCAATAAATCAACTCGGAGTGCAGATTAACTCGCAAATTGGCAACATAATCACTGCGGCAGTCCCGATCGATATATTTGATTCAATCAGAAATCTGCCGGATATTATCGCTTGCGAACCTGCCAAGGCGTGCCATTCCAATATGGATGTCAGTTCAAATTTTACAGGTGCAAATCTAAGTCGGACCAATTTCGGAATAACTGGTTCCGGAGTAATAATTGGAATTGTAGATTCTCATATTGACATTGCCAATTCGGACTTTCAAAATGGACCTAACGATTCGAGAATAATATTTTTCTGGAGCCAAAATGAAACCGGTTCTCCCCATCCGTTGCCATTTAATTATGGCAGAGAGTGGACCAAGAACGATATTGATAATGGATCCTGCACTTTTGTAGCCTCGGCTAATCATGGTACGATGGTTACCGGCATAGCCGCCGGAAATGGCAATAATGGCTCCGCATTTTGCGGAATCGCGCCAGAATCAGATATAATTTTTGTAGACCGCAAAGTCGACGCGTCTGGGCTTTCAACATATAATAATGTTATCGATGCCGTAAAATATATTGCCGACAAAGCTGAGAGCAGAAATCAGCCTTGTGTTATCAACCTTAGTCTTGGTTCTTGTTTTGGCACAAGAGATGGATCAAGTCTTTTTGATCAGGCTCTGGATTCGATATTGGCTAACCACATTGGAAAAGGTCTTGCCATAGTTGTAGCCGCAGGCAACAATGGATTTGATCCTGCAAATCCACAAGTAATTTCCGAGTTTGGATGCGGTTATAAGTGGGCCAAGAATAAGCATCACTATAACTCATATGTAGTAGGAAGAGATACCATTGAATTAGTTGTTGGTTCGCACCCGGGCGATTATAATGATCAGGACTATATAGAAATATTTTATCCTTCTGGGTCCAGTTATGTATCTGTAATTGCGCCAGACGGTCAATGTAGTGTGGGACCATATGGACCCGGGCAGGGAACAGGGGCGCCTAATATGGGCTATCAGACCAATTGCGGACTAATATTTGTTCACAATGAACACTGGGGGACGGGGGCCTATTCCGATCCTTACCCTACTTCATCTGAAAATTGCATCAGAATAGTGTTGCAAGATGTGGATTCTACAATCAATGAAATGTCAGGATCATGGAAAATAGTTCTTGAAAATATTGTTGGCAGAGTGGATGCATATCTCGCAAAGCAGACGCATAATATATCGGGCATTGTGTCATTTTTTCCTATTTGGACCAATGACAATACACTTCAAGAACCGGCAACTGCTCAAAATGTTATCGCAGTCGGCTCATTTAATACAAAAAATTCTTGGATTAACTGGCGGGGTGACTCTATTCCAAATCCGGTGAATCCCCAATTTCAAGCGACGGGATTTCCCTTGTATCATACTTCTTTTTTCTCATCTCAGGGACCAACGAGAGATGGAAGAGACAAACCTGAAATCTATGCTCCTGGCGCATGGATAGCATCTTCATATGCGCCTTTTTCCTATGTGCGTCCATACAATCCATGGAAAATGGCGAGCGATTCAGATTTTGTACTTAGCTGGGGCACCAGTTTTGCGGCACCGCATGTTACCGGGACTATTGCGCTTATGTTGGAGAAAAATGATACCTTGTCATATCGAAGCATTAAAGATATTTTGGTTCAAACTGCCACTTTAAAATATTTAAATGCTTATAAGGCTGTGTCAGTCGTCAACGGTTGGGGTAGCAGTCGCGGCGATATTAACCTGAATGGTGCTGCCAATGAAATCGGTGATCTGGTAGTTTTCACGAACTACTTTATCGCGGATTTGGCGGCTTTTGTGATAAATCCGGAAGCTCAAATGGCGGCGGCCGATATTAACGGCGACGGTATCGTTCTGGGGCTAAACGATTTTGTTTACCTGATTCGGATAATTGTAGGCGACGCTCTTCCGTTGGCGAAACGGGCTCCTGGCGTGTTCGCGGAATTTTACTCGGACGGCACTTCCGTCCGGGTGAAGACGCCGGTTGACGTTGGAGCGGCTCTGTTTGTTTTCAAAGGTAAAGTCTACCCGACTGTGGGCACGGCGGCTTCCGGAATGGAAGTCAAATATGCTCATGTCAACGGGATGACCCGCGCTTTGGTTTACACTCTGGAGCGCGGCCGCGCCATCAGCAGTGGCGAAGTTCTCAATCTGAGCGGTCAGGGCACCCTGATCTCGGTTGAGGCGGCTACCTATGAAGGTGCCATTCTGGCGACTAATAGGAACTTCCAACTGCCGAACAAATTTGAATTGAGCCAGAACTATCCCAACCCCTTCAACCCGACCACCACGATCGAGCTGGCGTTACCGGTGCCGTCGGATTGGACGATAACCATCTACAACGTCTCCGGTCAGACCGTGGCCGAATTCACCGGTCATAGCGAAGCGGGAATAGTTTCCATTAACTGGGATGCCTACAATATGGCATCCGGCATGTATTTCTATAAAGCTACAGCCGGAACCTTTGCGGCAACCAAGAAGATGGTTATCTTGAAGTAATCGTCTTTTATAGGCCCGATCCGTGCATGGCAGATGTCCACATCTGCCAGTGTTACGCAATAGCTTAGGGGCAGATGTGGATTCGCCTGCGGCGAACCGCCCACACATTGGGGGTTTTTCAACGAGCCGCAAGCGATGGGATACGAGGCAATTATTATTGAAAGATCAATCTGCCGAATGATGAGGGTTCATAGTCAATCGGGACTTGCCAGTTGGCTGAGGAGGCTAAGCGAAACTGTTTTCTTCGGAAATTCAATCCCCATGACCGGCCGGATTCAATCTTGGTACTCAGCTCGGAAAAGGGGATTTGTGCCTCAACACTCCAGAAATCTTTCCCCCTGGTGGTTTTGACTTCGTAATTGCCATTCCATTTGGGATCGCCGCTCATGCCGCCACTTTCGGCTCGGGTTATTTTTTGGTCAAATGAGACGCCCAGAGGGTTGAAATATATTTGATAAACGATATCTGTATCAATATCCGGTTGTATGAAGAAACCGACACAATCCTCACCGTAAATTGGGGCATCACGTTCGGTCTGGACTGCCATTATGGAATCGACTTTTTGTTCTTTACAATAAGCGGCCAGATAGAGGTTATTATTATCGTGGGTGAAATAGAAGAAGACCGAGTCGGTAATTATATTTTCGCCCTCCGGAGAGAAAAGAATGAAATCAGGGCTCGACCACATTGGCTCATTTATGATACCGTCAATAATCGGGGATTTTTTTGCCAAAGAGCAAAAGGCCTTGCGTGAAGTGATTATTTCTTTCGAGATTTTTGTCTTTTTTCCCGATTTATATGGGTAATTGATTGAGATTTGGGGTTTGGGGTACAATGCTCCCAATTTCTCGATGGCGAATTTTGCCTCTGTACTATCACCGCTATTTAGAGAGATAGGGAGAATTTCGGGAGTTACTTTCCATCCGCCGAATGTTTCCCAGCGCAGGGTATCCTCCAGTTTAATATCTTTATTTAGATTGTGCAGTTTAACGTTGAATGTTTTATCAATCAGGTCAAGTTTCTGATCTAATTCAAGGGGATTTTCGAAATCAAATCCCTTGGATTTTATATCATATACATATTTCATTTCATTGGCAGAAATTTCGTCCCACGGCAGAACCGAGCCGATTTTTATTGGGGCAATGGAAAATTGTTTGTCATCAACGGTAACGAGCGTAAAATGGTAATGCAATCCGGTTGGCCCGGGATCACAGCTTCCGCCGGAACTTCCCAGACAGGTATAGGTGATGCCGTCATATTTGCCGCTGAAATATTCATGATAATGGCCATTGAAGATGGCAGAAATCCCATAGGTTTTAAATATTGAATGCAGTGTATCGGATTTTCCGGCGGCAGTTGATTCGAACCAGAACGGTTTATGGTGAAAAACGAAGGTGAATTTGGCATTTTGATTATTTTTTAAATCATTAATCAGCCAATCGATCTGTTCTTTGGGAAGCTCATCGCTTTTGTTCCAGCGGCTGTTATCGATAATGACAAAATGAATATTATTGATATCGAATGAATAGTAAGGCTCGCCGATATGTTTTTTATATGTTCCAAGGGCGGCATCGGTGGTGATATCGTGATTCCCAGGAGTATAGTAGATTGGCATACTCAGCTTTGAGATAATGCTCTTATATTCATCCCATTGATTGTTAAGACGAACGGTATCGGCGGTGTAGCCTTCAATCATGTCGCCCACGGTCATGACGAAATCGGGTTTGAGCCGTTCCACTTCGGCGACTATTTCTTCGTAGATATCGGGGACATTGCCACCGGTGCGATCTCCGATAATAATGAATCGGAGTGATGGCGCTATTTCGGTGGCAACAGCGCTATTAAAATAAATCATGATGGCAAAAAGTAGCCCCAAACAAATAACAAAGACTCCTTTTTTCATTATCTCACTCCTTGATAAATTAGATTTAGCGATATTTTATAATTTTCCAAATGCTCGAGCTAAAAAGCGATGGAAGGCATGAAATCCGGTGACAGGTTCGGCATAAAGAAGAATACATTTGCCGGTGACAACTTCCATCCCGTTATTTTTTGCCAATTGAGCCGCAAAGTCAAAATTGGCTCCTTGCTGAAACCAAATTCTTTTTATGTTTGAACCGATGGTTTCTTTAATAATTTGATTCGCAATGCCGGGTGATAGACAAATGACAAGGGATTCGACATCATCGGGCAATTCATTAATATTTTTTGCGCAGTTAATTTCCTTGAGGCGGCCGCCATCCGGATGAATAGGAAATACTGTATATCCCCGTTCAGCGAGGGCGCTTAATACCGCATTGCCAAAACTTTTTCGGCGATGGGAAACCCCGGCAAGGGCAATTCTTTTATTGCCCATGAATTTTTTGATTATTTCGTTCATTTTTGATAAGCGCTCATATTGAGGTTATTAACCACGATTTGGTTTCAATTCGTTAAATATAAGAAAATAAGGTTAAATTTGCAAGCCTTGAAGCACAAAGGCTAAATTTATTGCAACACAAAGGAATACAAGGGGTAATGAGTTCAAAATGCCATCTTGATAGTCGATTTTACTTGCTATTGTGGAACTGATTTATTAAAATTGGGTTTTAGACGACACTGAAGTATAGAATTAACAGGCAGAGGAAATTGAAAAGTGAAAGAGAAAATTCACCCGAAATATTTTGATACCACGATTACTTGTGCATGCGGCAATGTCATCAAGACCCGCTCGACCACAAAAGATATCAAGGTAGAAATCTGCTCCAATTGTCATCCATTTTTTACCGGACGTCAGAAGTTGATTGATACGGCTGGAAGAATTGAGCGGTATCGCCGGAAATATGGGTTGGATAAGGCTGGTCAGCAGAAGACATCGTTGCCCAAAAAGGCCAAGGGCGCAGAATTATAAAAATATTTGCGCTTAATTTAACGGGGGCGGCGTATATATTCCGGCTTATTTAAAGAAGGCCGGAATGAAGATGTTATTTATATCAGAGAGGAATTGATGCCTGACCTTGGAGTAGGTGGACAGGCTGTAATTGAGGGTGTTATGATGCGGTCCAAGGACCGTATAGCCACTGCCGTTAGAGTACCATCGGGAGAGATTTTGGTCAAATCTGAGGCCTTTGTTTCTTTATCAAAGCGAAATAAGATTCTTGGTTTGCCGGTAATCCGGGGTGTTATATCTTTTTTTGAAATGCTGATTATCGGGATCAGGACGCTGAATTTTTCCGCTGATATAGCTGTTAAGGAAATGGAGAAGGCCGAGGCGGCCATAAACGGACAGGAATATATCGCCAAAGAGAGAAAGACAAACAGCTTCATATTGATAGGCACAGTGATATTAGCATTAGGATTGGGAATCGTGATTTTCTTTTTTGTGCCGCTTGCGATCTCATCATTATTTAATCAGGGGAAAGATGCCGTAGCCTTCAATTTGGTTGCCGGTGGAATCCGCGTATTGCTTTTCCTGTTATATGTCTGGGGGATATCTTTCTTTAGTGAGTTTAAGAGAGTATTTCAGTACCATGGAGCGGAGCATAAATCAATTTATGCCTATGAAAACGGAGCCGAATTGACTCCGGAAAGTGTAGCGCAATTTTCTACACTTCATCCTCGTTGCGGAACCAGTTTTATTCTTATAGTTGCGCTTTTTGCCATATTAACATATTCGATTTCTGATTCTATCTATACTATTGTCGCAGGAGCGGCGCCATCGCTGGCCAAGAGATTTTTGATTCATTTTATGCTTTTGCCGTTTGTGGCGGGCGGTTCCTATGAATTATTAAAATTTTCGGGAAAGACCCGCGATAATAGTATTACCAAAATTTTAATTAGTCCGGGTCTTTGGTTGCAGAGAATAACCACCAAGGAGCCAAATTTTGCGCAGATGGAAGTGGCTATTGTGGCGCTTGAAGAGGCTCTCGGTGTGACCGAATCCAAGCTCACCGTCAAAAAGACTTGTCTTTAGCTATCTGAATTTCTTATAATTGGACACCTAAATAATTGAAAAGGTGAATTGCCTCTATGTTGGCTATTATTGAAAAATTTGAAAAGCGACTTGAAGAGCTAAATAATGAATTTATGAACCCAGCAGTTCTGGCAGAGCCATCCAAGGTAAAGGTTTTGAATCAAGAACGGCGTCAGGTAGAGGAAATTCTGCGGGCAGGCAGACAATATAAGGATTGTCTCAGAACGATAAATGATGCCCGAGACATGTTGGATGAATCCAATGATCCGGAGCTGGTTGAGATGGCCAAAAGCGAATTAGAGAAATCAACCACTAAGCTGGAAGCTTTGGAAGGGGAATTGAATTTATTGCTTGTTCCCCGAGATACCAATGATGCCAAAAATGCGATTGTAGAAATTAGGGCGGGCACCGGCGGTGAAGAAGCGGCCATTTTTGCGGCGAATTTATTTAGAATGTATATCAGATTTGCGGAAAGACAGGGGTGGAAAGTTGAGTCTTTGGCCTCAAACCCGACGGGATTGGGCGGATTGAAGGAAGTTATTTTTCTAATCAAAGGGGATTCGGTTTATGGAAGTATGAAATATGAATCCGGTGTGCATCGCGTTCAACGTGTTCCGGAGACTGAGTCATCGGGAAGAATTCACACCTCTGCGGCCACGGTTGCTGTTTTGCTTGAAGCGGAAGAAGTAGATATAAAAATTGAGGAGAGGGAACTTAAGGTTGATGTATATCGTTCATCCGGTCCAGGAGGGCAATCGGTGAATACGACCGATTCGGCGGTTCGCATTACGCATATTCCTACAGGACTGGTGGTGACTTGTCAGGATGAGAAATCGCAATTGAAAAATAAGGTTCGCGCCATGCAGGTACTAAGGGCCAGATTGTATGACAAAGCCATTGAGGAACAGAATAAAGGGATTGCTCAAGAGCGAAAGGCGATGGTCAGCACCGGGGATCGTTCGGCCAAGATTCGCACTTATAATTTTCCCCAATCGAGAGTGACGGATCATAGGATAGGTCTGACCTTATATCGTCTTGATGATATATTGCAGGGAGAAATCGACGAATTGATTTCAGCGCTGAAGCAAGACGATCTGGAGAAAAAACTAAAATCGCTTGGACCTGCGAAGGATGGGGGATGAAAAGAGCAATTAGATTTCTTGTCGCCGGCGTTTTGACTCTGTTGTTGCTTATTATAGCCAGACAGTTATCCATGGTTAGGCCGGTAGAAATGAAATCATCGGCGGGAAAAATCACTGCCCAGCATATATCAGTTCCAAAGGTCGTGGAGGGAAAACCGGATAGTATCTCCATCAAAATCGATAATCCCGAAATGAAAGATTTGCAGGTATTTTTGCATATTTCCCATGACCCGCAGATTCCTCATAGTCAATATACTTCTGTGGAAATGGCGCCTGCCCAAAATAGCATTTATGCGGTCTCTATTCCAATACTTCCAAGAGGCGGGAAGATATATTATTACATTGATATTGCATTGCCTGATAATGGGGAAATTATTCGAATTCCGGCGATAGGAGCAAGTCCTATCAAGGTCAAATACGAGGGACATGTTCCGGCATATATAGTTATACCGCATATTTTCTTAATGTTTGTCACAATCTTTTTTGCATCGCTGGCTTTGATTGATGCCTTGAATGTTTTATCAAACGCATCTCGTCTGGTTAGCATGGCCAAGAATTTCCGCTGGGCGACAACGGCGGTATTTTTTGGAGGATTTCCTTTCGGTTGGGGGATGAATTATTTTGCTTTTGGCGTGGTTTGGGAGGGAATTCCTTTCGGCTGGGATTTCACCGATAATAAGACGCAGATAGTATTACTATATCTTATATTCCTAAATCTTTCCATGTTAGGTTCATTATATAACAATCGATTTGGTGGAAATAATTTTTCGGATAAAGCGCTTGGACGGTTATCAATTGTTGGTTATTTGCTGGTGGTTGCAATTTATATCATACCGCATTCCATACAATTTTCCATACCGACAACGGCGCTCTTTTCTTATGGTTTGACAGCGGGCATAGCGGCGCTTTATATTTCGGGATTGACAAGAGGGAAAAGATGGACAGAGAAAAAATTGCAGGGATAGCTCTTGATGTTCTTCGCTCGTCGGGAGCGGATTATGCAGATGTCCGAATAGAGAAAATTGAGGATGAGAATATCTCTGTTGCGGATGGGATAGTGGAGCCGATAGATCAGTCCAATTCAGCCGGTATTGGAATAAGAGTCTCCAAGGATGGCGGCTGGGGTTTTGCCTCGACTGATAATCTTTCTGAGAATTCAATCAAGGAAAAAGCCAAGCTGACTCTGGAAATTGCCCGAGCATCATCATCGGTAAACAAGGGGAAGATAGAACTTTCCTCATTGAAAGCGGCCAAAGGGGAGTATGTTTCATCGCATGAAATAGACCCATTTACCATTTCACTTGATAAAAAGATTGATTATTTGATGGGAATTGATGTTGCTGTGGCCTCGGCCGGCGGCGATAAAGTCAATTCACGGAATTGCTTTGCCGGTTTTCGCAAGTTGGATAAATATTTTATATCGAGTGAGGGAGCCTCTCTCCGGCAGATTATTATTCAGACTGGCGGCGGTTTATCTTTGGGATTTACCAAGTCCCATAGAGAACGGTATTTGCGATCGTTTCCTTCTTCCTCAGGGCAATTCGAATGCAAGGGGTACGAATTGCTTGAGGAGTTGAAGATGAAAGAGGCCATTCCTCGGCTTATTGAGGAAATTGAAGCGCTGAAAATAGCGGAAATATGTCCGGTTAAGGCTACGACCTTGCTTTTGTCAGGGGATCAAGTGTCATTGCAGATTCATGAATCTGTGGGGCATCCGCTGGAATTGGATAGAGTCTTCGGTTCGGAGCGGAATTTTTCGGGGATATCATTTGCGACTCCCGAAAATCTTGGGAAATTGAAATATGGAAATGACATTGTTACGATTGTCAGCGATCCAACCGCATCGCATGGACTTGGCTCTTATGGGTACGATGATGAAGGTACCCCGTCGTATAGGGCGGATTTGATAAAAGATGGTTTGCTGGTTAATTACCTATCATCGCGGGAGACGGCGGCTCGAATCGGGAAGATTTCAACAGGAGCGATGCGCGCCGACAGCTGGATGAACTTACCCTTGATTCGTATGACCAATATTAATCTTTTGCCGGGGGATAAATCGTTCGAGCGGATTTTGTCTGAAATCGATGACGGCATTTATATGGATACGGTCAATAGCTGGTCAATTGATGACAACAGAAAGTATTTTAAATTCGGGTGCGAAATAGGATGGTTAATTCAGGGGGGAAAACTGGCTACTCCGATAAAGAATCCGACCTATTCGGGTTGTACTACCGATTTTTGGAATAAGTGTATGGCGATTGCCGATAAGAATTCATACCGTATTTGGGGGACGCCGAATTGCGGCAAGGGGGAACCCGGGCAGAATGCCCGAACAGGTCAAGGCGCCTCGCCGGCCCGATTTGATAATATTCAGGTGGGGGAGTAGGCTATGATTGACAAAGGGAAGTCATTTGAATTAATCAATAAAGTATTAGCTGAAGCCAAGGCCGATATGGCGGAGGCGATTTTGGAAAGCGGCCGATTGACTCTTACTCGATTTGCCGAATCGCGGATTCACCAGAATATCGATACGGAAGGTACCAATCTTTATATCAGATTGGTTAAGGATAAAAAAGTAAGCGTTATTGTAACGGGCGATATCTCTGAAGAAGGGATACAAAAGGCCCTTGCGGATGGTGTCGCCATGCTTGGATATATCCCGCCGGATGAGAATTTCGATACATTGCCATCTCCGGATGGAGTGACTCTTGAGGAAGATAGCATTGTTGGCGGGACAGTGTCATATTCGGCGAATAAGCGGGCTGAGGCAGTAGCCCGTATCTCCCAAGTTTGTCATAAAGGGAATCTGGAGGCGGCGGGCGCTTTCAGGATAGAGGAGAATAGCATTGCGATTGGAAATAGTTTGGGGGCGCTAAGATATTATTCAGGTAATAATGCACAGTTATCCATAACATTATCGGGTAAGAATGGTGAATCGGGTTGGGTAATTGAGTACAATCCCGATGCCGGCAAAATTGATATCGATGGTTTGGCCAAAAAGGCGGCTATGAAGGCGGTAACATCGCGCAATCCAATATCGTTGTCTGATGGGCAGTACACGGTAATATTGGAACCGGCCGCAGTGGGTCAGCTTTTAATTCTACTATCCTTTATGGGATTTGGGGTCAAAACCTTTTATCAGAAACGGTCTTTTATGGCAGGGAAAATCGGCCAGAAAATAGCCGGTGATAATTTTACGGTATATGAGGATCCGGCAGAACCATTTTTTAATGCCTTGCCGTTTGATTATGAGGGTGTCGCTCGGCAAAAGGTACCATTAATTGAGAATGGTATAGCTCGGGGTGTTGTTTCAAATTCATACTATGCCAAACTTTTGGGCGAGAAATCGACGGGGAATGCACTCTCACCGAATAATAATTATGGTCCTTATCCGGTTAATTTGGTTGTTTCAACGGGCGACAGCAGTATTGAGGAAATGATTAAATCAACCGGGAAAGGAATCTTAATAACGCATTTCTGGTATCTGAATTTTCTTAATCCGATGCGAACCATGGTAACCGGCACTACCCGCGACGGGACATTCCTGATAGAAAATGGGCAGATTGGAGCGCCGATTAAAAACATGCGTACTAATCAATCGATATTGGAGGCCTTTTCTAATATTGAAGCCATTGCAAGGGACAGCATAGTGTACCCGCAATACTCCATACTAATGAAATTACCTGCTATGAAAATAAATAATTTTAATCTGGTTGCCGAGGCGGAGGATAACAAATGCTAAGGCGCGATTTTATCAAGTCAGCATCGATAATTCTCGGCGGCACTTTATTTCTGGATGAATTTGTGTTTGCCATTGATGACGAAAAGGCGCGAACTGTATCTAATAATCAATCCAGAAATTATCATTTACATGGACATGCCCGCTCCGGTTGCGCCACCCGCCCTGAGATAGCCCCTTTTCTTGAGAAGGGGATATCATTGATGCCACCGTGGTGAGATGGAACAACAAGAATTCCGCCGGCTGATTCAAGAGGCCGAAACCAAGCTCGAGGATGCCGGTATTCCATCGCCGGCAGCCGAAGTGGAAATTGTTATCGAGACACTTCTCAATATCGAACGTATTAATCTTTATTTGCATGGCGCCGATTTGATTGATGCCAATATGATTAAGCGGTTTGAGGAAATTATCGAAAAACGGACCAGCCGTTATCCCTTGCAGTATATTCTCGGCGAGATGTATTTTTATGGGAGAAGATTTATTGTCACTCCGGATGTTATGGTTCCCACGCCGGAAACGGAGGTCCTGTGCGATTTGGCTGTGAATTATATCAATAATGAAGGGATTGAAACGCCATCAATTCTTGATGTGGGAGTTGGCTCCGGCGTAATTTCGGTGACAATTGCATGCGAGATTCCCAAGGCTGAGATCATGGCGGTTGATATATCGGAAAAGACCCTTGAAATCGCTTCCAATAATGCCGGTCTTCATGGGGTTCGGGATAGGATTAAATTTGTGCAATCGGATTTATTTTCCCAAATTGGAAATGACGCCCTGTTTGATTTGATATTATCAAACCCACCATATATTTCCGAAGAAGAGTATAAAACACTTCCGCCCGAGGTCTTGGCCGACCCAAAGATTTCCTTGGTGTCCGGCGAGCAAGGGCTTGATATAATCAAGAAACTAATTGAATGCGCTCCCAAATATCTTAAGTCCAAGGGAAGGTTGATGTTTGAGATCGGATATAATCAGGCCGATAAAGTGGTCGAAATTTCTGAGAAGGATTTGCGGTATAGGTCTATTTCGATAATGAAGGATTTGAATGATATTGATCGGGTTGTGATTTTGAGTATATAAATGATGATTGGAAATATCGGTTAGGGCATCGCCCCCCATGCGGGGGGGAGTGTTGAAAAAGTGTATGTTATGGCAAAAGAGCATCATTCAAATTCGTCGCCGTACCCCGATCCGTCATTCCGTGCTTTGACACGGAATCCAGAAAGCAGTAACTGCCTTGCACTTATGCGGCTACTTTCTGGATGCTGGATCGGGTCCAGCATGACAATTTCCGGGTTTTGACGCTTTAAGAATATGCATTTTCCCATTAATGGGGGTTTTTCAACAAGCCCCGGGGGCGTGGATTGAAACAATATGACCAACAAACATAAAACAAAGATTATTGCGATGTTGAAGAAACAATATCCCAATGCCGGATGTTCTTTGAATTTCAGAACACCGCATCAATTATTGGTGGCGACTATTCTCTCGGCGCAGTGCACGGACGAAAGGGTTAATCTGGTCACGCCGGGATTGTTTGAGAAATATAAAACTCCCGCCGATTTTGCCGGTTCAAGTATAATAGAATTGGAAAATGATATTCGTTCCACCGGTTTTTTCCGCAATAAAGCAAAGGCGATAAAGGAATCCTCGAAAATGATAATGGGGAAATTTGCCGGCCAAACGCCGAATAAAATGGAACAGCTGGTTGATCTCCCGGGTGTGGGGCGGAAAACGGCAGGGGTAATTTTGGGGACTGCCTTTGGAAAAGCCGAGGGAATTGTTGTAGATACGCATGTGTCACGATTGTCTCAGAGGCTTGGTTTCACCATGGAAAAAGATGCATCCAAAATTGAAAGGGATTTGATGCTGGTAATACCCAAGAAAAATTGGATTATTTTTTCGCATTTGATGATTTTTCATGGGCGCTCGGTTTGCAAGGCACGTAAGCCGGATTGCGGGAATTGTGTTATTGCAGAGTATTGCCCGTCGGCGGTTATTTGAGTAGTAGCCAAGGGCCTGCAGGGCTTGTTGAAAAAGCTCATGAAATCGCCGTCCCGATATATTGGGACGGAATTTCGGCAGGAAGTCCCGACAGGTCGGGACTGCCGGCGCATGTAATAAACAAAGGATACGCCGCGGCGTGTCACTACTCCATATCAGCAAACGCTCTTCAACAATGTGTGACATATTCCGGACTTTTTCAACATCCCCTTATTATTCTGGGGCGATTTTGTAGATAAATATATAGCTTAGCAAAACATTTTGGCCGCCGATATAGTATAATAGAATATGTTGATCCTGATATTAGTTATATTTTTGGCTATTGCAGTTATTCTGCTGGCATCATCGATTTGCCTGAAGTTCAGGTATGACGAAAAAGAGAAATGGCTGGCAGTATCCTATATTTTTGCCCGTTTCAGAGCGGATTTTGCGGGGAAATCCGGCATCGTGTCCTTATTTGCGATTCCCATTAAGCGAATTCAGCTTGGAAAGGGAAAATTTGCGGGAAAAGAAATAGCTCTCGAGTCAAAAAAAGAGAAAAAATCAAAGGGCGGTTCAAGGGGGATCCTTTCGGCATTTGAATGGAATGATATACAGGCGTTGGGCGGTCTCTTCAAAAAAATCCGCACCAAAAATCTCCGGCTCAATATTTCGGGCGGTTTTGGAGATCCATTTGAGACGGCAAAGATTTTTTCATTATATACTGCAATAGCGGGGATATTCCCTTTAGTAATGTCGCATGTTAATTTTTATCCGGATTTTTCAAATGCCCGCTTGCAATTTGAGGGAAGAGGCTTAATTTATATCAGAGTCCTCCATTTGACCGCATTTTTGGTGAGATTCATATATAGGAAACGAAAGTATTTTTTGGGTAGTATGATAGTGACAAAAAAGAAAGGAGTCAGCTATGCCCAATAATGTCTCAGAAATTCTCAAGAATATTGTTGGTGAACTAAAAGAGATGGCGCGGACGCAATCGGTAGTCGGTGAGCCGATTACATTGGGGGATAAAATTGTGGTCCCTCTGGTGAAGATTTCTGTCGGCTTTGGCGCCGGCGGCGGTCAGACTGAAAAGCAGACTGAGGGCGCACAGTTTGGCGGCGGTGGCGGCGGCGGAGCCAAGATTGAGCCATCGGCGTTTATAGTAATCGATGGCGACAAGATATCGCTATTGAGCGCCAAGCCGGGGAAGTATGATTCCCTAATCGAGGCGGTACCGAGCTTGATCGGGAAATTGATTGAGATGAAAGCGGCCTCGAAGGAGAAGAAGGCGGAGGAATCTCAGGCGGGGAATTGATTTAAATTCCGGCAGGAAGGAGTTCCTGCCGGCGTATGTAATCTTTATGGTTACGCGGGGTCTTGGTTCGGCTCTTAACCGGAATGAGACCTCGCGTTTATTTTTGCCCGGCACACGCCCCCGTGTGCCGGAAATAGTAAATTGGCCAATCTAATCTTTGACGCAGCGAATCGAGAAACCGGATTGCATAAAGAAGTTGTAGCGGCTGACTTCTGAAAAATTGGAAAACAGGTACCGGCTCCAGGCGAGGTAAGTATCATACTCCGTAGAAGACCAAAAGTAGGCGTTGATACCCAGACCGCCGTAACTTCCAAAATCGCCGCGGTGCCCGGCAGGCAACCCTGAAAAACCACTTTCGTTGGTTGCGCCAGTATTGGGACTGTCCCAATGAGTTGTGCCGATTTCTTTTAACTTGCCGCCTTCATCAGCGCCACGCCAGCCGTCTGCATCAGCTTCGGACTGGCTCAAGCCAAGATAGATTTCCAATTGCTTCCACTCAGCATCGGTCGCCACATGCCAGCCAGCCGGCGCTATGTTCCGGCTGTCACTTACAACATACCAGTTATATAATCTGCCATAAGTAGCAACATTATTTACATCGTTATTGTATTCGCAATATGCTCCAGAAAAAAGACCTCCCCATGTGCCTTCGTCGGTTACATTGGGTATGGCTTCGCCATTACGATAATGGGTTACTTTCAAATTCTCTACCATCCACCATTGATTACATATTTTTATCGTTTGATAAACATTGCCATCAATATCGGTTATTGTTCCGGTGGTTGGCCCACAATCTGGATCCGCGCCGCCCTTATAAAGATAATTAATAAGATAGGTTATATCCGCAATATTGAATGTGCCGGTGTTGTTGACATCGCCCAATGCGCAGAATGGCGCCGGGCCGCCCTTGTAAAGAAAATTAATAAGATGGGTTACATCCTGAATATTGACTGCGCCGGTGTTGTTGACATCTCCGCAGTCGCCTGCAAATGCGCTTGTAGCCGTTAACAAAACTGCAACGACTAACAGTGCCATCAACGTTCGTCTCATAGTTTTGCCTCCTGATTGTGTCAAAAATGATAACGATTTTTCCTTTTGGGGTCGTGCTCTGAAAATCCCCGATTTCTCCCATAGTAAAGAGTAGCTTAGATGCTGTGTCGAAACCCCGCCACAGGCGGACGGGCACAAAGATTTCAATTTACAACTGCAATATAGAAAAATAAAAAAAACGGTCAAGAGAAATTTTGGTTTTCTTGGAAGATTTTTGAAAATATTTTTTCGTGGCCAATTATTAAAGAATGCGTCAGGAATTCCGCCTTGCGGCGGACTGACGCCGCTTAAAAAAGTGGCCTCGAAGGAGAAGAAGGCGGAGGAATCTCAGGTGGGGAATTGATTTAAATTCCGGCAGGCAATCCGCCGCGGCGGATTGCCTGCGCATGTAAATTGGCGTAAGGTATCTTGAATGAGGGCACATGGCATGCGCCCCTACATTTTCCCGCCGCAAGAGGAGTGTTGAAAAAGCATGTAGAGCACGAGCCCTGCGCTCGTGCTATTCCCGTAAGTGGCAGGAGCACAGGGCGCCTGGCCGTCAGGCTCCGGCTCTTGACTGACCCTACAAAAAATCAATCATCATGACAATTATGCATGGTAATAGCTAAAGTTTTTGGTTTCGCCTCCGACTTTCTATTTTTATAGAGCAACGTGATTGCAATGGAGGGCCAGACAAAATGAGTAATGCAACTTGTCGGACATGCGCGAGAGTAATGCGGGATAAGTCTGATTTCCCCCGTGGGAATTTTTCGAGCGAATTTTGTGCTGACTGTGTTGACGAAAAAGGATGCCTTAAGTCACGAAGCATTATTCGTGAAAATATGATCAAAGAACGGGTAGAAAAAAGGGGATTATCAATGGAGGAAGCGGCTGAGTCGGTAGATAATTTAATGAAGTATCTTCCGATGTGGAGTCAACAGCCGGTCTGAGTGTTTGTTTGAATTTGATTTCTTGCAGGAATCAGTCATTTAATGTCAACCTGCGCCGAAGGGAGTCCCTCTCTACGGAAAATCATTGCAATATTTCGGTCAGGAGATCCGCGGCGGCCTGACCGCGCTTTGATGGTTTTTTTCAATATTCCCAATAAGTTAGATGGTCGCAATAAGGCTGGTTGGCGATCATTGGAACTTTTTGTCCTATCTAATGTTACATCGGCTAAGACAAATTTCTTGTTAATTGGTTGATAATTTATATATTATGGTCAATTGATTGATATAGGTGTTCAAGTTTTGAGCAATTTGTCGATATTATTATTGAGGAGGAGAGATTGAATATTCTTCTGATGTTTTTTATGGGCGGTGGGTCCGGCGCCGCTGGGCAGGGTGGTGGTGGTCTTTTGGCAACATGGGGTGTCTTAATACCGCTTTTCCTGATAATGTATTTATTACTTATCAGACCCCAGAGGAAACGGCAAAAAGAGCATGATAAAATGCTTAAAGAACTGAAAAAAGGCGATAGGGTTGTCACCAGCAGTGGTATGTATGGCACAATCTTCGCCATCAACGATGAGAAAAATGTAATCGTTATAAAATTAACCGAAGAGGTTAAGGTTGAATTTTTAAAGTCCGCCATTGCGGCGCGAGTGGATAGTTGATTTAAGGAGTTTTTGTGGCAGAAAGGCCGATCGTTCTATATGGCGACCCGGTACTGCGGGATAAGGCTCAACCGGTTGAAAAAATTGACCGGGAAATAAAAGATTTGGTGGCCGATATGATCGCCACCCTAACAAAAGCAAAAGGACTTGGTCTGGCGGCGCCACAGGTTGGCGCAGAAAAAAGAATTTTTATAATTGATATTTCAGCCATTGAATTGACCGAGTCGATGAGGGTTTTTATTAACCCCGAAATTTTAGAGACTTCAGGCGAGGTTTTAATGGAAGAGGGTTGCTTGTCATTTCCGGGGATTTACCAGAAAATAGTCCGTCCGGAAAAAGTGAAAATCAGGGCAACCGATATTGATGGCAAGGAATTCACCATGCGGGCAGATGGGATGCTTGCGCGTGCCATTCTCCATGAATATGACCACCTTGAAGGAAAGCTTTTCATTGATTATTTTTCGCCATTATCCCGGGCTTTGGTAAGCGGTAAATTAAAAAGAATTGCCGCGGCCTATTAGATAAAATCAGCCCTTTTGTCCGCAAGCAATTTGAGATGAAGTTGGTTTTTATGGGGACGCCGGAGTTTGCCCGGCAACCGTTGGAGTATTTGTATAAAAATACCGGTCATGATATTTTGGCCGTGGTTACCGGTCCGGATAAGTCGGTTGGGCGTGGCTTGAGGGTTGTCCCGACTGAAGTAAAAAAAGCCGCTGAAAAACTTGACTTGAGAATATTCACTCCAGAATCTTTTAATGACCCAAGATTTTTGGAGAATATGCGCAATATCGGGGCTGATATATTTGTGGTAGTTGCTTTTAAGATTTTGCCGGAAATTCTTTATACTATTCCCCCCCATGGTTCCATAAATCTTCATGGCTCGCTTTTGCCCAGGTATCGAGGGGCGGCGCCTATTAATTGGGCTTTGATTAATGGCGAAACAGAAACGGGTTTGACAACATTTTTTCTCAAAAAGGCAGTCGATACCGGAGATTTAATTTATCAAGAGAAAATTGCCATAAAGTCGGATGAAACCTTTGATGAGCTTTATAACCGGATGTCCGAAATGGCCGGTTCGGTTTTGGAGAAGACGCTTGGTTTAATTGAATCCGGCAATTATACGCCAGTCATCCAGAAAACAAGCTTGGCCACTCCGGCGCCAAAGCTTTCGGCTTTTGATTGTGTAATAGATTGGGGATTCCCATCTGTTAATATTATTAATTTCATTAGGGGATTGTCATCAATTCCGGGAGCTTTTACAACATTTAAAGGGAAAAAATTAAAATTATTACGGGCCCGGGCATTTTCTCTGGATTTATTGCCAAAGAATGTACCGGGAATGATTATAAACGATAAAAACAGACTTCTTGTCGCTGTTGCCGACGGAGTTGTGGAAATTTTAGAGCTGGTGCCTGAAGGGAAATCGAAAATGTCGGGCGCCGAGTTTGTACGGGGCTATCATCCTGCCGATAATTATATATTGGGAGCGCGTCCCGAGAAAGAAATTGCTTAAATATGAAAAAAGAAATTCTGATAAATACTACTGAATACGAAACCAGAGTTGCCATTCTTGAAGAAGATCGATTAGTAGAACTTTATATCGAACGTTCCCAATCGGAGCGATTGGTTGGCAATATATATAAAGGAAAAATCAAGACGGTTCTACCCGGAATGCAGGCGGCATTTATCGATATTGGTTTTGATAAGGCGGCTTTCTTGCATGCTTCCGATATTGGAGAGGACGAAAATGAAGGGCATGCCGACCAAGAAACAGAGTTTGTTGATGAAGAACCGCCGGCAGACATAGTAAGGAAAAGGCGTCGCGCCGGCATTGAGACGGTTCTCAAGGAAGGACAGGATATTCTTGTTCAGGTAATAAAGGAGCCAATATCGACCAAGGGGCCGCGTGTCGCAACCGATGTTTCAATCCCCGGTCGTTATCTGGTACTTGTTCCCGATGACGATCATGTGCGGGTATCCAAGAGAATATCCAATTGGAATGAAAAGAGAAGATTAAAAAAGATTATCTATCCTCTCAGGCCGGAGGGATTTGGCCTTATTGCCCGAACCGAAGCTGAAGGGAAACAGGAGGAGGATTTCGTATCGGACATAAAGAGGCTGTTAAAATTATGGACTCGTCTTAAAAGGCGTTCTGAGTTGATGCAATCTCCCGCCTTGATTCATAAGGAAAGCGAGATTACGACGTCAATTATCAGAGATGTCTTCACCGATGATGTGGAGCGGCTGATAGTTGATAATCGTCCTGATTATAGGACAATTATGGCCTATGTTCGCCAAGTTATGCCTCATCTTAAAAAGCGGGTTGAGTTACATAAGGGCAATACGCCATTATTTGACCTTTATAAGCTTGAAACCGAAATTGACAAAATGCTTGATCGGAGAGTCTGGATAAAGAAGGGGTCCTATTTGGTCATTGACCAGACCGAAGCGATGGTTACTATTGATGTCAACACCGGTCGATTTGTGGGAAAGGGAGACCAAGAATCAACTATTCTCAGGACCAATCTTGAGGCGGCCAAGGAGATTGCGCGTCAGATTAGGTTGCGGGATATCGGTGGCCTGCTAGTTTGCGATTTTATCGACATGTATAGCAGAGACAATCGTAAAAGGCTGTTTGAAGAATTTAAGCATGCGTTTAGAAATGACCGCGCCAAACGGGCCATTAATCCGGTGAATGAATTTGGCCTCATCGAATTGACCCGAGAGAGAATCCGGCCATCTCTGATGTATACCTTCTCTGAACCCTGTCCCCATTGTCATGGTTTTGGCAGGATATTGTCCAGAGATACGGTTGCGGTAAAGATTGAAAGATGGTTTCATCGTGCCAAAGTGGGCGGTCGCCATTCAAGATATAATCTCGTCATCAATCCAAGTTTGGCCGATACGATGATAAGCAGTGGTACCAATCGTATAAACAAAATTATGAAAATGCATGGATTCAAGATAAATCTTGTTCGCGACACGACTATTCCCGTTCAGGAATTTGTTGTTTTTGACAGGGCAGAGAATATAGATATAACCGAAATCTACAGCGGCTGAGGGGAAGGGTGTCCCCTACTTTTTTGTTGTGACCGACACGCCTGAATCATTTGTTTCTCATTGCCTATGCAACTTGAATATGATATTTTCCGTAATGGTACATATAAGGCAAGAATGGTTGAGGAATGAAAGCAAACATAATCGGTAAAATGGAGATGCGAAAATTTATTTTTCGCCCATTTGTTTTGGAGGTAATTTTCTGGGTGATTGCCTTAATGCTACCTCTTTTTATCAATCCCAGCAAACCGCATTTCTCTATTTGCCTATTCCATAATCTTGGCCTTAATTTTTGTCCGGGATGCGGGTTGGGGCGCTCGCTGGCATTACTATATCGCGGCGATATCTTTCAATCGTTTCTTTGCCATCCATTGGGAATATTTGCGTTTGGTGTTTTATTGTATCGAATAATTATTTTATCAGTTAAATTGAAGAAAACAAATTATTCACTTTAGGGAGGTTTAGATGGCTGATGTATTTCAATTACTTCCGGAATTACAGGGGGATGAGATGATTTATATCACGGGCCTGTTGAAAAATGTCGATGACCAGACCGCGGGCCGTTTTGCGGCTATTTATCGCACCAGAAGAAAAGACCCACAAACCATACTTTTATTGTCGCTTGTGGGATTTGTGGGAGTAGCCGGCGTGCATCGTTTCTTCCTTGAACAAATTGGCATGGGACTTTTATTTCTTTTCACCGGTGGAATCTGCCTTATTGGAACTATTATAGATATAATCAATCATAAGAATCTGGCCTTTGAGTATAATCAGAAAAAGGCGACGGAATCCTTGATAATGGTCAAGGGGTCGATTTAGCGGCGGAGTCGGAAATCTCTCCCGACGCAATCTCCGGCAGGAAATCCGCCTGCGGCGGACTGCCGGCGTTTTCATGAGGGCACACGCCGTGTGCCCTTACGTTTAACCTTTTATTGGATATTCCCCTACCCGACAAATTGCTCGGCATCATTAAAGA
>JAGVEJ010000132.1 GCA_020058225.1 Candidatus Zixiibacteriota bacterium
GGGGAGTGTTGAAAAAGTCTCAAGCCCTGCGCCGTAGGGAGTCTCTCCCTACGGAATTCCGTCAGGAAGGGATTCCTGACGGCGCATTTGTAGGGTTTTGCATCAAGCCCCCCGTTGGGGGGTATTGAAGAAGTTATGCTAAGGCCTTGTTTGTCATACCCTCATCAGTCTTAGCGAATTTGTCACCACAAACAGCGATGAGAACGACATTGCCGCCGCCGCAATTACCGGCGAGAGACCAAAACCAAACAAAGGATATAAGGCGCCGGCCGCAATTGGTATCGATATTATATTATAGAAAAAAGCCCAGAATAAATTCTGCTTGATTGTCTTATAAGTCAGGCTCGAAATTTCCAATGCTTCAAGCAAAGAATGCAGATTATCTTTCACAAGGATAATATCAGCCGATTCAATCGCCACATCTGTACCGCTTCCGACGGCTACTCCAATATCCGCCACGGCCAGGGCTGGAGCATCATTGATGCCATCGCCGACCATAATCACACGGTTTCCCGCTCTCTGAAATGTTTCCACAATCAAAGCCTTTTGTTCCGGTTTGATGCAGGCTTCAAATTTGCTTATGCCAAGCTGATTGGCAATGCCGCGAGCGGTTTTATAATTATCGCCAGTGAGCATTAAGACCTCGCGCCCGGATTGCTTTATTTTATTAACTACGGCAGGGGCTTCATCCTTAATTTTATCGGCAAGGGCAAAATACCCAAGCACGATGCCATCAGAGGCCACAAATACGACTGTCCTCCCTTTGGCCATTTCTTCTTCGGTCGGCTCTGAAAAGGGTTCAATGCTTATTTTTTCGTTCTCCATAGCTGTGCTATTACCTACTATGACAGAATTGCCGTTGATATTTGCCCTTACTCCGGAACCGGCCAGCTCGATCATATTTTTAACCGGAATAGATTTGATATTAAGTGATTTTGCCTTATCTACGATGGCTCGCGCCAGAGGATGATTTGAATTGGCTTCCACTGATGCCGCCAATTGCAGGAGGCGCTCATCGTTTTCATCATCCAGCGAACGGAAACCGACCACCTCAAATTTGCCCTGAGTTAGAGTCCCGGTCTTGTCAAATATCACATGAGTAGCATTGGCTGTATTTTCAAGTATATCGCCGCCTCGAATAAAAATGCCCCTTCTGGCCGCCCGCCCGGTGCCAGCAAGAATAGCGGTGGGAGTGGCCAGCCCCAAGGCGCAGGGACAGGCAATTATCAAGACCGCCACCGGCGCTTTTAAAAGCATCGGACTATTGGGATCAATCATAAACCAAACCGCAAAGGTAAATAATGCGATGAGCAGTACTACCGGTACAAAGACACCGGATATTTTATCCGCTAATTTTTGAATCGGAGCTTTTTTGTTTTGAGCTGAGTTGACCAAACGAATTATTCCGGCCAAAAAGGTTTTCTCCCCGACTCCCGTCACTCTAAATTTGAACGCCTTATCGCCATTTATTGACCCACCGACGACTGTATCCCCCACTCCCTTATCCACCGGAAGGGATTCGCCGGTCAACATTGATTCATTGATGGAAGCATTTCCCTCAATAATTTTGCCGTCAGCCGGTATTTTTTCTCCCGGTTTCACCAGCATAATCATGTCCGGCTTTATGGATTTTATATCCACTTCAACCTCAATCCCTTCTATTATGGCAGTTCCCTTTTCCGGACGAAGATGCAACAAGGCGCCGATGGCATCGCGCGCTTTTCCCTTGGCTCGGCCTTCAAGATATCTGCCAAGCAGGATCAGGGTAATAATGGCGGCTGAAGTCTCAAAATAATAAAGGTGTTCTGATATTGAATTCTTGAATGAAATATCGATCAGCATATATGTACTATAGATGAAAGCCGATAGCGCCCCGAGTGCTATTAACGAATTCATATTGGAGCGGAAATGCCTTGTCTGCCTTAGAGCATCAATAAAAATCTCCCGACCGGAATAAAACATGACCGGAATTGTGAGAATCAGAAGGATTAGACCCTCATATTGATGCGGCAAGAAGGGGAAATTCCAGAACATAGAGGACATACTTATGGCGATTACCGGTAAAGCAAAAGCTAATGCCGAAATGAAATTCCTTTCGGCAATTTTCAATTCTTCCGCATGATGATCTTTAGCAGATTCAGCATTTTCGGCGGAATATCCCAATTCCGAAATCGTTTTGTATACTTCCAATTCGGTTACGATGCCCGGCTCAAAGCTTACATGTGCAATTTCCGTGGCAAAATTGACTTGCGCCGCTTCGATGCCCTGCAATTCGGAGAGCCTCTTTTCAATGCCGGCCGCACATCCGGCACAATGCATTCCGGAAATCTTTAGGTTTATTTCTTTTGATTTTTCCATATTTCAAGACACCTAATAAAAGTAAATTTTTGGAGAAAAAAAATAAAAATCGCCCCGACGAAGCGGGGCGGTTTTCCGCGGAAGTAAGTGCCTATTTTAACCCAAGAGTCAAGAGCAACTGAGGACACTTTTTGAGTAATTCTTTTCTAATTTTAGCGCGGGCCCGGTGAAGATACCACCGGACAGTCGCTTCGGGCATATTCATAATATTGGCAACATCGTCTATATGGCAACCATCGACATCGCGCAACATAAAGGCCGCCTTCTGTTTGTCATTCAATGAGCCGGCCGCTTCATCTATATATTGACGGATCCGAACGCGTTGTAATGAAATATCGGGAGTGTCATGCTTTTCATCCGCTTTTTCCGGTATTTCGTCTATTGATTCATGGCGGTAACGATGATGTTTTCTCATATAGTCAATAGATGCATTGACGGTTATTCTATAAAGCCACGTGTAAAATTTCTTGGTTTCATCATATCGCCAAATATTTTTGGTGGTCTTGACAAAAACATTCTGAGTTATATCGGCGGCTTCGTCATAATCGCCGACCATTCTATATGCCAATGAGGCTACCTGATTGCGATATAATTTTACCAATTGGCTGAATGCCTTATTATCACCCTGCTTTATTCGAGCAATGATCTCTTTAGTTGCCCTTTCAAGCCGTTCGGAGTCTTCATCGGTCACTTTCAGACCTTTAATCGTAAGAGCCTTCATATAATCCTCATTTCACAATCCGGACATCATAGATAATATTGGTATATTTTATAAATTAAACAAATGTAATATATTATTGTTCCGTAAAATTATAGGGTTGCCCCCCGATAATATTTTTCAAAATTGATAACAAATAAGCGTCGGATTGATTCCTGTTTGCATAATATATTGCACAACAACACATTATCTTTAATGTCGCCCTTTTTTTATAAACGATATGCCAAGAAATAGCACGGAATAAATAGATAATTATAGTCTAATATCGATTCTCCATGGAAAATATTTTACTTGGGCTTGTTTTTGGATATTCTGTTATATTGGATAATATGCCAAATGTGGCCAAGAAGATAAAAAAAAAGCCCCGTGCAAATGGGGCTTTCAGTCTTTCGATCAAGACAAAATTTTATTTAATACTTACTATATAATCCATAGGATTGACCTGGCGGTCATTCTTAATGACTTCATAATGGAGATGCGGTCCGGTGGAATAGCCCGTGGAGCCGACATATCCAATAAGCATTCCGCGTTTCACCGCCTGCCCCTTGAGCGCTTTGAATTTGCTCATGTGGCCATATCTGGTGACATACCCAAATCCATGATCAATTTCCACAAGATTTCCAAGCCCCCCATTATCAAAAGCGGCGAATTTAACCGTTCCATCTGCGGCGGCATAAATCGGAGTGCCGGTTCTATTGGCAATATCAACGCCGCTATGAAATTGCTGATTTCCCGTGAAGGGATCAAATTTTACGCCAAAACCACGGCTGAAATATCCTCTGGTCGGCCAAATCGATGGGGTATGATCTAGAAGAGCTCTTTTCTCCGAAAGAACATTAAAGACCTCTTCATATTTTTCTTTTTCAAAGCGCGCCAGTCTAAGAAGCGATTCGATATCAGTTTCTGCCGTATTGGCTAATTGCATCGTGTTTGATATTTCGACGCCCATGTTTTCAGGGCCGCCGATACCAAGCTGTCGCTCATCAAGACTAATTTCAGGAAGATTAAATATATTTCTTATAACGATTTCTTTTTCAACCAATTCATTATATATGCCGGTTATTTTTGAAACTTGACCGCGCAAATCTTCAAATTTCTTTGATAAGAAAGCGTTTTCTGAACGCAATTTTTTGATTTCCAGCGATGCTACCTGCGAACGCACAAATGAAGTTGTGAGAAGAATGTTGGCGATAAATAAGAAGGCCGCAATTATGGCCAGAGCGAATATCAGACGATATGATATATGAAACTGGCGTAATTTATCCCGACTATCAGTAATAAGCATGAAAACTAATTTTTTATTCAGCATACCTTTTCCCTGTCAATTCGACTGTCTACCCGTATCTGGGGAAATATCCAATTCTATCAAAACACCCGAAAATAACCCATTGATTATGCTAAGTCAATAAAAAACTGTCAAAAATATTTTCGGGATTATTCACCAAATCCTATTTAATTAGTTGATACTCTTGTTTCAACACCTTATCCACAACGCGAATAAACTTCTCACTATTCAGGGTCTGCAAACTATAGAGATGCCAATATATTTTACGCGGCATCGCTATAATGTTTTTCTTCTTGGAAGTCATCGTGTAACCTTTCATTGCTTGGCTGGAATAAAGTGAAAGATTAACGGCGACCCCCATTTATCTTATCGACCCTATCCAGCAAATATTAACTTTTGCGTTATGGAACTGCAGAAAATATGCCTCCAACAATATCTGCCCAAATAAATGTCTATGCCCCATCAATCTATTATAATTCATAAACTTAAACGGCTGTTTAATCGTCAACAATTGAACAATTTGGGATTTGGAAAATATTTTTTATGGGATTATTCCCATAATTTGGCAAATTATCCAATTTAAGATCAAAAGTTACAATATATTATTGAAGCAGTTTGCTTGACACAATTTATCAATATTGATAATTTAATTGCCAAATATGCCATAAAGAGGAATAATATATGCAATCAATTAATGACAAAGTGACATTTATTACTGGGGCTTCTTCCGGCATCGGAATGGCTACGGCCGGATTATTTGCCCAAAATGGCTCCCGATTGATTTTGGCGGCACGTCGAGTAGAAAGATTGGAGGACTTGGCCGCCGAGATAAAATCCCAATACGGGTCAAAAATATTCTGTTTTAAGCTGGATGTTCGAAATCACAAGGAAGTGGAAGAAAAAATCGGGTCTTTACCCAAAGAATGGAAAGAGATTGATATTTTAATCAACAATGCCGGCCTGAGTCGCGGTCTAGATAAACTGCATAATGGCCAACTGATTGACTGGGAAGAAATGCTTGATACTAATGTCAAGGGTTTATTATATGTAAGCCGGGCGGTAATTCCTGGAATGGTTCAAAGAAAAAAAGGCGACATTGTGAATATAGGTTCCATAGCCGGACATGAAGTTTATCCGGGGGGAAATGTATATTGTGCTTCAAAGTTTGCCGTTAATGCAATCACCAAAGGGATGCAAATTGATTTGGTTGATACCCCCATCAGAGTCTCGACTGTTGATCCGGGTATGGTGGAAACAGAATTCAGCATGGTTCGATTTCGCGGAGATAATGAAAGGGCGATAAAAGTCTATCAGGGAATACAGCCACTTCTGGCCGAAGATGTCGCCGAGGCGATATTATTCTGCGTGACCCGTCCGCCTCATGTGAATATCCATCAACTGCATATTATGCCAACGGCGCAGGGCTCAGCAACGATAGCATACCGGAAAGTATAATGGAGCGCAGAATGTTTATATCTGCCTTTTAGCATCTTATTATTAAAATATGTTAAAATGTGATAGATTTATTTGATCAAATTCCATATTTTAATATGCAAAGGCAATCATAAGCTGGTATCGGACGTATTAATAATATTGGATTATTATGGTCTATTAATATTCATAAATCAGGACTATTTTATCCGTCAAATAAGAAAGGAAGCATTATGAACGGTATTTGTCATGTCGAAATCCCCACGGTCAACCTTGATCGGGTCAGCAAATTTTATAGTGAGATTTTTGGTTGGGAATCTGAGTATATGAAAGAATTTGATTATTCCACTTTCAAGACTCCGGAAGGTGTCGGCGGTGGTTTCTCCAAACAGCTTAAAGTTGCCGGCAAAGGGATCGGCATTTTAATTTATATCATGGTCGGTGATATCGAAGCCACCTTGAAAAATATTGAGTCACACGGTGGCAAGACAGTTAGCCCCAAATCTCCAATACCCGGCGTCGGCCATATCGGGGTATTTGCCGATAGCGAGGGGAATGAAATCGGGTTATTTTCGGCATAAATATTATACTTAATAGACTATATAGAAGAAGGTGCATGGTGTGTGCGCCCTCTTAATTTATTGTGGCTTTTCGAACGAATGGGGATAATGACCAACCCATTTCCCTGTAGGGGAGTTTTTGTTTTCAAAGGTGGGCGATTGATTGCCGGTATCAAAAATAAATTTCCATTGCCCATCAGATTGTTTTTTCCAAACGGTAATATAATAACCCTTAATCACTTGAATCTGGCCGGAAGAATCCGTAAAATCATTAACATATTTTCCGAGAGTGTATCCCAATTCTCCGGATGCGGCCACTTCGGCTCGGAATGGTTGCCATCTTAATGAACCCTTGCTTCCTTTTGATAATACTCCGCGAATGGTTTCTCTGCCCATAAGCGGATGCGCATTATCGCGATACATGATGGCGGAATCAGCCATAAAGGTATCGAAGGCGGTATATATTCCTTGTTCCTCGGATAATTTGGAAAATTGTCTATCAACCTCCATGAGGGAAAATTCAGGTTTTTGGACATCTATTTTTCTTCCGCAACCTTGGGAAAATATCGCAATAGAACCAATAATCAGAAAAATTAGCAAAACCCTCAGGTGAAGGGATTCATATTTGATAATTGAGTCATAATTTTTGGTTATCCCCACCATTTCATATTTATCCATAAAGAATGATTTAAGATGATGCCTCATTTCCACCTGAGGAGCGCATACTATTAATTATGGTATTCAATTTTTCGACCTCGGTGCGAGCGGCATTGTCGAAGTCATCTTCCGGTGAGGCATAAAGAACTGTTCGCGATACATTGATCAACGCCGGTTTTTTGAAATTATCCGTTCCTGCCTGTACCGCCTGTTCCAAACTTCCTCCTTGAGCGCCGACCCCGGGAATCAGTATCGGCATTTCACCGGAGATTTTTCTGATTTCCGAAAGCTGATCCGGATGCGTAGCCCCAACCACAAGCCCTAAATTCTGCTCCTTATCCCAGTAAGCCACCTTCTCGGCAACATACATATATACCGGTTTATTCAGAACATGCAGGAATTGGAAATCCCGACTTCCCGGATTAGAGGTAAGGCAAAGCACAAAGGCTCCTTTATCCTTATACTCCAAAAAGGGTCTGATTGAATCATATCCCATATAGGGATTGACCGTCACCCAACTGGCGTTATATCGTTCAAACATCGCCGCCGCATAATGTGCGGCAGTATTGCCGATATCACCCCGTTTGCCATCCATAATTACCGGTATATCATTGGGTATTTTTTGAGTAATTTTCTCCAGAAGCGATAGACCCTCCGGACCGAGTTCCTCAAAGAAAGCCATATTAGGTTTATAGGCGCAGACTTGATCCGCGGTGGCATCGATAATTCTCATGGCAAAATCATAAAGCCCCTTAATCGAAGTGGCATAATTGGTCGGGACTTTTTTTCTGTCAAGATCAAGCCCAATACAGAGCATTGATTTATTCTTTTCTTGAATCCTTTTTAATTCACTTGTGGCGCTCATTAATATATCCTCAATTGACCAACAATTTCATTGATATTTTTAAATTTATTCTTTGAGAGATAATTTTTCAAGTCTTTGATAATTTGAATGGGTGTATCAGGTTGAACAAACAAAGCTGTCCCGATCTGCACCGCCCGAGCGCCACAGAGAAAAAATTCTACAACATCACGATAATTTGATATCCCGCCGATTCCTATAAGAGGAATTCTAACGGCTTTGTAAACCTTATGTACCATCGCCAGCGCCACCGGCTTAATGGCCGGACCGGATAATCCTCCCGTATTGTTTGTCAAACGGGGACGAAATGTTTCTATATCAACCGCCATACCGACCAGGGTATTGATAAGAGACAGCGCCGACGCCCCGCCATTTTCACAGGCCCGGGCAATTTCTGTAATATCCGTAACATTGGGTGAGAGCTTGGCAATAACCGGACGCGAAAAAACTCTTGTGACTTCTTTGACCGTATTTTCGGCCAAAGATGGATTGGTAGCGACCGCCATACCATGCTGGACATTGGGGCAGGAAAAATTCAACTCCACCATATCGGCGCGCGGGTAATCAGCTAGGCGCGAGCAAATATCCACATATTCTTGAGTGGTCGAACCGGCAACATTAACGATCACCCTTGTATCGAATTTTTCCAGAAATCTCAATTTCTCGGCAATGAATCTATCCACCCCGACATTGGCCAGACCAATGGCGTTGAGCATACCGGAATCTGTCTCCGCTGTTCGCGGAGGTGGATGCCCCTCGCGAGGCTTAACCGTTATCGATTTGGTAACAATTCCTCCAATATGGGAGAGGTCAAAAACATCCGCCAATTCCTCGCCATAGCCGCAAGTGCCGGAGGCGGTGAGAATGGGATTATTAAATTTCATTCCGGCAATTTCAATTGATAAATCCGGCGTCATAGAATTACCTCGCCGATTTTGTAAACCGGACCCTCTCGGCAAACACGGGTATATCCGCCCTCGCGCAGGGGAAGAATGCACCCAAGGCAAATCCCGATACCGCAGGGCATTGGCGCCTCAAGCGAAATCTGACCGGACATTTTTTCCCTCAGCGCCATTTGATCAATGGCTTTAAGCAGACCCAGCGGTCCGCAGGCAAATAGAATGTTTTGACCATTCAATCCATCAAAATTATCATTGATGGCTTGACTGACAAATCCTTTAAATCCATAACTACCATCATCAGTAGATATTACAAGATTTATTCCAAGTTTCTTAATTTTCGACAACTCCATCAGCTCGTTTTTTGTTTTTCCCCCATAGAAAAACCATATCTTTTCGGAATTATATCCTTTCTCTATCATATATTTGGCGAGAAAATAAAGCGGTGGCATCCCTATGCCGCCACCGGCAATAATGGAAGTAATCTTTTTTGATGGCAAAGTAAATCCATTTCCCAGTGGACCCATAACGTTTATTTTGTCGCCTTTTTGCGCTTTGGACAACTCAGCTGTACCGCGTCCAAATACCTTGAAAAGAATTTCAATCGAATTTTCTTTTGGATTGATATCAAAGATGGAAAAGGCGCGTCGGAAAAAGACACCGCCGCCGTTGATGGTTTTGATATGAATAAATTGCCCAGGTTTGATTGATTTGGTTTTGGAGAATGTTCCAAGAATCAGATGAAAACAATTTTGGCCCAAATCCCTTTTTTTTAGAACTTCCGTTGTCTCAATAACAATTTTGCTCATCGCATGCTCCCGGGGAGTTGCACCTTGAACTTGTAAAGATGATAGGAATTGTACAAATTTGGCGGAATCCATTGCATATCCCAATGGCTTCCCAAGAGAACTTCAATGGCTTCTTGATTCAATTCATCTGAAGGACTCGGATTCATAAGACGATAATCCTCGACATCGCCAAAGGCATCAAGCCTAATCTGGAAGATAAAGAAAAAATCGCTCGTAAAATTCTGGGTATATGCGGCGGTTGGAAATTTGAATTCGCGATCCCGTCGAATCGGCTCCTGATTGATGTTTATTATACTTTTGCCATCAGGATCAATGTAATATCTTTCTTCCGGCGACAGAGGGCGGCCGGAAGAATCGGCCGAGTCAATAGCCGCAACGGGCGGCGAAATGGTATCTTCTTGAGTTGGGATGCCCGCTTGTTCATCGGTCTGTCTGGAAAGTCGCGGTTTAACAATAAGTATTCTTGATGCTTCTTTTCCATAATCAGTGCCGGGGAATGAGTCGGCAAAATTGGCATAAGCATAGTATAACGAAGAATCGCCGGTATTTTCATAGGTATCTGTCAGCCAGAGAATCGCAAACTTAGCCTGATTATTAAATGAGGAGCGAGGAAAACTATCGGCCACATATTTAAAAAAGTATCTGGCAGAATCAAGGTTATGCTGATCAAAGGCATATTGTTCGGCTTTATGATAATAAAGGGAGGCATACCCGGTATCAGCCAATGTTCCCGATAATCCAAGCAGAGATACCGCCTCCGGGATAAAATCCGAATGGGGATAATCCTGCAACACTTTTCGCAAGGTTGAATCATACCCCAAAGTATCATCAAAATAGTCTCTTCGAACAATCGCTTCCGCGATCAGCGCCTTGGGAGCCAAATACGATTCGGGAAAATTTCGACATACAATCTGAAATTCATGCAAGGCGGAATCTTGTTTCCCGAGCTGTGTTAGATACAGCTCCGCCAGAAGATATTGTGTTTTGGCGGCATTATCTATGTCTGCAATAGTAGCGCTTGTATCTAATTCCTGACGATCCGAGTACTCCTGAAGCTTCCCTATGTCGGATGAGCGCTGAAGCGCTTCCTGATAAATGCCGGAACCGGAACCAAATGATTTGGCTTTATCATAATGTTCTTTGGCTTTTTTGTAATTCTCATAATTATATTGGTAAATCAACCCCAGAGAATAATTGGCCAACGCCGGATAATTTCGAATATTTTCTATTACTACCTGCTTATAAATCTCCTCAGCCAATTCAACATTCCCATCAAGTTCATACCCATAAGCCATCATCAATTTGATAGCTGATAATGAATCAAAAAATAATGGATCCGCCGCTAATTCATTAAAATAGGCCATCCCATCTTCTATTTGATGCAGAAAGAATGAACATTCTCCGGCCTTGAATGTGGCCTTATATTGTTCCTGCAAAGAGGGATCAAAACCCAATATTTTAAGATAATTATCAATCGCCGATTTGTAGTTAAAGCGAGCGAATTGCCCATCGGCAATATACATTTGTGCCACAATTTTTTCTTTTTCCCCGCCAATTGAATCTATTAGGGCAGTAAAATATTTTTCCGATTCACCATAATTCTTTTTATCAAAGTAATATTGTCCCAAAGCAACTGCCGCTTCAATTCTAATATCTTTCTCTTTGCTCTCAGTGAATAATTTTTCAAATAATACCATGGCTTCGGCTTCTTCACCCAGTTTCAATTTGGTTTTGGCCAGATAGAGTTTGCTTTCAAGAGTAAATTTGGAGTCTGGATAATTGGCCACCAATTCACGAAATCGCCGTTCGGCTTTGGTATAGTCCTCGATATGATAATTCGACACCCCATTGACATAAAGCGCATCATCATACCAGCTGGAATTGGGATGCTTTTCCAAAATCTTCTGTGATTTTTCGATGGCTTTATTATACTGCCCGGAGTAGGCCTTTCCCGAAGCCCCTGGACCAGCCTTTCTCCGCTTGGATTCCGCGCTATTAAATTCCTTCCGGCCAATGTAGAAAGTATTATAATAGACGCACCCCGAAGATAGCGCCAAGATTAGAAACGATAAAATTATTACTCTAAATCGATTCATATTCCATTTCCTGAATATAACCAAATTCAAGTCCGGCATCATAAAAAGCTTCAACCGTCCGATGAAATTCCTCTACCGTTATTCGACGATGAATTTTTTCATCCTGTGGCGCCTTATATGCCGGAAAGTATTGGCTCATTAGTGAAACATATACCTCTTTTGAGACCTCCTTGGCAAGGAATTTAAATATCCCTTCCGAACCGGAAATATTTTCAGGGAGTACCAAATGTCGAATCAAAATACCCGATTGAGCCAAGTTCTTATTATCGAATTTTAGATTGCCTACTTGATGGTACATCTCTTTTATTGCCAACCGGTTAATTTCCACATAATTATGGCATCCCGAATATTTTAGCGCCATATCATTATCGTTATACCGCATGTCAGCCAGGTATATATCAATTATACCATCCAATTGCCTTAATATATCCAGCCTTTGATACCCCGAGCAATTATATACTATCGGAATCTTCAATCCTTTTTTTTTGGCCTGCCCAAGAGCAATTAATATCATCGGCAACATGTGATCAGGGGTGACAAAATTGATATTATCCGCTTCTCTCGATTGCAGATTAAGCATCATGTTTTTGCATTCATCAATTGAGATCGTGCGGCCATTGCCATACTGCGAAATAGGGTAATTCTGGCAATATTTGCAAAATAATGAACAATTGGAAAGGAAAATTGTGCCGGAGCCGCTTCCCCCGGATAAAGGAGGCTCTTCGCCATGATGGAGATTATAACTGGCAATCTTCAGTTCCGAGGAACTCTCGCATTTGCCCAATTCTCCTTTAAGGCGGTTTGTCTTGCATTCTTGCGGGCAGAGCCGGCATTCCGACATTGAATCATAAAGCCTTTGCCCAAGCTTAATTATTTCATCCGGTGATGGTTTTTTCATTTTCTCAACCATTTGACTATCTCTGGAAGAATCTCGCCTGATTTTCCCTGCATAAAAGAGTCGGCCATATCAGTCAGCGGGGTTGGCTCGATATTTATTTCGACCAGATAGGCGCCATGCCTCTTGGCAATCATTGGAAGTCCGGCGGCTGGGTAAACAATGGCGGATGTTCCCGCCGCAAAAAACAGGTCTGCCGTCGCTGAGGCCTCATTGGCCATTTCAAATTCCGATTGGGGCAGGGTTTCCCCAAACCAGACAACATCGGGTCTGATCTTTCCTCCACAATTGCAACATGGAGGTTTTTTTTGATCGAGATTTATCTCGTCTATAAAGGGTTTTCCGCAGTTAAAACATTTATTTCTGGTGATATTTCCATGCAATTCCAATATATTTTGGGAACCCGCCCGCCGATGGAGACCATCCACATTTTGGGTAATAAGCGCGAAACTTTTGAAATGTTTTTCCATATCAGCTAATGCAAAATGTCCGGGATTTGGTTGAACCTTATCAATTATATCCCTACGATATTGATACCATTCCCAAACCAGGGCGGAATTGAGCATGAAGGCATCAGCGGAAGCCAATTCTTCCGGTCGAAATTTAGCCCATAACCCCTCCTTGCCGCGGAAAGTTGCCACTCCGGATTCGGCCGATATTCCGGCGCCCGTTAAAACCGCCACCCTTTTGGCAGATTTTAAAACATTTAGAAATTCAGGTGAAAAATCGATCATACCCGCTAAAGATACGCAAATTCGTCCAGCGGGGAAATAGATATTTGGGCTTTTCTATGTCTTGATTTTCCTGATAAATTCTTGGCGGTCTTGGGCCTTATAAAATGACGAACCGGTTACTAAAATATCGGCGCCGGCAGTAACGAGCTCCCCTGAATTTTCTAATCCGACCCCGCCATCGACCATAATTTTGAAATTAAGATGATTCTCTTTGCGGAATTTGGCGGAGGCCCTAATTTTATCAAAAGATTTGGGAATAAATGTCTGTCCTGCAAATCCCGGGTTGACCGACATTACCAATAGCAGATCAATTTCCTTTAAAAATGGAAAGGCAACCTTTATAGGGGAAGGTGGATTTATGGCGATTCCAGCTTTGCATCCCATCTGTTTAATCATCGAAAGCAGACGGAATATCCTATCGGTATTTTTTATCTCTTCAGCCACATAAACCCAACGATTATTCCCCAAATCCATTTTCACCCCGTCGATTTCAATATGGAAAACGATATATTCGACCCCGGCCTTAGCGAAAGCCTCAATATGGTTTTCCGGCACGGTCACCATCAGATGGGCATCATGAGGAAGCGGGCTGATTGACTTGGACATCGCCGACACGGCCACGCCGAATGAGAGATTCGGCACAAAATGGCCATCCATGATATCAAGATGAATCATATCGGCGCCAGAGACTTCGGCGGATATAATTTCCTCGCCGAGTTTGGAGAAATCGGCGGCCAGTATGGACGGAGCGATCTTAACTATGTTTGCAACCTTCCTATAGGTCAAAATCCGCCCGCCTACGGCGGGTTTCGACATTCCATAAATAATAAATACCTGAAAATTTTATCAAAGTCAATTTGAGTTTTAATTATATGATAAACATTCGCTTGTTGGAAATTGATCTTACAATTACCTTGACAATATTGTAAAAAAATTATTACCAAGATTTTCAGGAGTAACTAAACAAGGAGGATTTAATAGTGAGAAAAGCTAACGTCATTTTAATCGCGATAATTTCCTTATAGGGGATTATTCTCTGCGCGGGGGTTATGGCGGCTCAGAAGAGTTTTGGATGGGAATCGAAAAATATGCCAAACACTCTATTCAAGGCCGGCTCGACAGATTTATTGATGTCGGACACAACTTTCAATTGGGTATCAGACGTATGGTTGGGCGATTACCTGGTCGATTATTCTTACAATTCAAATGGATATCTGGACTCGTCAATAATGCAACAGTGGGATGCTTTGGGGGCTGAATGGGACAAAATTGACAAGAATGTATTATATCGTCAATCTGGAGGGCTCTTGGATTCGTCTATATACCTCTCTTGGGATACCGCGACCACGGCCTGGGTTAACTTTAGTAAATCGATATATGATGTCCATTCAGGCCTTTACTTTGACTCCATTGTTATGCAGGAATGGGATACTTTGGCTACC
>JAGVEJ010000234.1 GCA_020058225.1 Candidatus Zixiibacteriota bacterium
AAACCTCACTGGTTTTATCTATATACTTATCCTATTACTCCCAACCAATCCTGGAATAGAAATGTCAACCGTCCCACCAAAAGCGATATGCGTCCCATAACCGTATATCCAAACGATGCCCCAAAAGTAATCATCAAAACCCAAATCCCTGCTCTTGAGGCAACTCCAAAGAAACCCTTATGCTCCTTGGAGAAAAAGAAATATATCAATCCGCAAAATACCCCAACAAAAATTACCCAGTTACTAAGGCATAAAGCAAATTGACCCGATACCGAAAGCGAAAAATTGGAAAAAAATGGACCAATCCCTTTCCAATCTATCAACAATGGGACAAAGGTATTACTTACCTGACTGATAAAGTCCGATCGCAGATATCTTATAAGATTTAACCCGGCCGTCGTGCCGACAATAAATGCCAACGGCCAACGCGCAATCCATCCCCCCTTGCTCGAAAGACGCATCATTAACATTATGCCAAGAATCAAAGGAATAAAATAAAAGGGATTCAGCTCCTTAAATGGCACTTCAAAAAATGATGATAATACCGATGATACCCGCGGTATAAAATTACCCACGAAGGTTGACCAAAATCCAACGCACATCCAATACGCCGCCGAGACTCCCACGAAGAGATGCTCAGCGAATTTGTAATATGGGTTATCTTTATAAAGAAATGATAAAATGGCCAATGTCAAAAAAGCCGCCAAGGTAACAAAAAATGCATCACGTATGGAAACCCCCGTGATATGATCAGAGCTGTCAAACAACCCGGCGCTGATTATCCAACTAATAAGAAATAGGGCAATTACAGCTATTAAAACTACCCTCCCTATCGATTTGCCGTCCGCCATATTCAACCCTGTTTCCTCTTGGCAATAAAATATGAAATATTCCCAAGCACAATAAAGGCCATAATCACCAGATGCGCCAATGTCTGAGGACCCATCATCCTAATACCCGGAACCGGCGTATTTTCAAATCTCACATATTTCCTTTTAAGTTCCGATTCATATTCCGCCGCACCTTTTATCCCGCCCAATAAACCAATCAGCTGAGTTGGCCAGTACGGATATAAAAGGGGCGCCGAAACCGCCGCGCTTCCTCCCGCAACCGGAATATGGCCGGGATCTCCGGCAAACTGCACCCATTCTTTCACCCCGGGAAACCCGCCTCCGATGCAAATCAATAGGTCCATATCACGAAGCGACTTGACACCATTCATTATCTTCATGGAATCCAAATCAGTACCGGCAACATCTGTCAAATACATTTTCCTTATATCCGTGATTATCACGTTTAAAACACCCTGACCGCCGGCCTTATACCCAAGATTAACATAATCAATGCCATTAACTTTTTCGGGAAACTCCTTCTTGACTATGCTATCAATCGCTGTAGCAACCAGCGATTGTCCGGTTGCCCAAAGCCCCATTAAATAAACCTTGTGCCCTTTTGCCAGTGAATGGCGTAACATGGCATTCGACATCGGTTCCACTTCAGGCGCCATCGCTGGTCCATAGTCATAGGAAATTAAAATACGCGAACCCGCCGGGAAATTATCTATTTTATCAAATACCGCCTTTACAATGGGACTCGCCTTCTCAGAAAAAGTAATATTGAAAAGTATCGGTACCGATACCGCTAAGGCTATAAAGAGAAAAATTATCCGCCGTTCCGCTTCTTTCCCCTGCAAAGCCTTTACTAAAAACCAGACCAATCCGGCGCCGATAATAATGAATGATATGATCAATCCGATCTTAGTCATTATCAACCCCAAGATATGTCCGTTCAACGCCCAATATCAGCCGCAACGACATCGATATCACTCCCAGCGCTATTCCAATCATAATAGCGCGTTGTCCCGCCAAATTGGGTGAAGTCATAATCCAGATCGCCAAGTTCGGAATTTGCAGGAATGAAAATGATTCCGGAATCCAGCTCGTGGCATAGATCCCGATGGGCGTGCGTCCGAGAAGAATTATAAATGCCGCTATCAACAAAATTGTCGCCTCACGATTCTTGGCGCGAAAGGCCCTATATGACGCCGAGGCCACATAGAAGGCCAATAGCGCATACATGGTGGCGCCCAGCGGATTAAATATCCAGTCATAAAGCATTTGGAACAATGACCCCGTGCCGGTCACATCCCCCGACATTCCTCCCGGATTCCACAATTTGAAAAGACCGGCGATGAGCATAATGAAAAACCCGCCCAAAGTAACCGCTGAGAATCCCCAGTCCTTATGCTTCCTATATATCTTGTTGCCATGCATCCTGATTAGATTCCCGCCGCCAAGAAAAAAAGCAAAGACGGCAATAATATCAAAAAAGATGGAGAAATCCTCCCCCAGCCGTTCCGCAGGAGGGAAAAATACCGATAGAATTAGAACCGTTCCCACAACGAAGGCGATTATCAATGGAATCTGACGCTTCAAATCATTTCTCCCGCAAATTCTAAGAAGTAAATATTCTTTGCATAAGCTCAGTCAATTTCGTAAAAAACTCCCAACCCCATGCTTGCGAAATGGTCGTCGAAATAACGCCAATAATTATCACTATCATGCCCATAAATTTCCCGAAATCCTGTCCCTTGAGCGAACCAAGTTGTTTGGGTTCATTGGAAAGATAAGCCGAGGCCGCAAAAAGCTCTTCGCCTATTAGCGTATAATCGCAAGCCGCCACAAAAAATGGAAGTTGTGCTGGCTGGGCGGTACCGGCAATTTGGATGGCGCCGATGGAATTTCCCGTTTCGGCCAAAATAAGCGATTCCGCAAAAAAAGCCCCAAGATAAAAACAAGTAGCCGGTTTCTCACGCACCATTATTCCATCAACCGCCGCCACATACCCAAATTGCTCATCGGTAACATACCGCACCATATCATCGCTGTAGGCATCGGGTCTTCCGGCGCCGAGATAGGCCTCCTTAATAGTCTCCCGGGCGGTAGTCATAACCAACGAGCGCGATACCGGCATATTGATTCTTATATCATAATCAGCGACAACCTTGGCCACTCGTCCCAGTATGGTAATTCCGGC
>JAGVEJ010000005.1 GCA_020058225.1 Candidatus Zixiibacteriota bacterium
AAGCGTTATAACGCCAGCTCTAAACCCTTTGTCTGGACCGCCACGGCTGACTCATCCCTGCAAAAGGTCAAGAGACTTTGTGAATATATTTCTGGGACAAGACGCCTAGGAATATGTGCTTTCCCATTAATGGGGCTTTTTCAACAAGCCCCGAATGGGGGAGACGACAGACAGCCCCAATAGAACGGAGAAACATTTCATCGGCAGGGAGCATTTCCGCTTGGATTTCGCAGGAAGGCATTGCCCTTAGATAATAGTTGACCACAACAAGGTCTCCATGGTTGAGAAATGGCACAATAGAAAATGCCAAACCGGATAAAAAATATCCTGCTTAAACTGAAATTATCAATCATTAATTGAGTTGTCATCACTATGTCGATGGGATTATTGGCGGTTTTGACGAAGACAATTTCCTGCTCAATCATTCGACCGTAATAGAACTTGCGCCCGCCTATTCTTTTTATATCTTCAATAAGGGAATGAGCTTTTAATTCCTCCAGTTCTTCATCAAAGACAGTAATTATTCCATTCATATATTTCACCTTTTCTTCATAATATTCATTTTATCGGTAGTTTCAGCCAATTTAGAAGGCGGTCTTATTTCGAAAGGCCCGGAATAAAAACCGTGCCGGAAATTTTGCTTTTGCCATAAGGGCGCTACCATTATATTGATATTTAGATGGAAAAAGGCCGGTTCAATTTTAAACTGTTTGAAAAATTACCATTTATTGGTGTCATAGGCGTAATAGCCTCTGCAATAATTATTAGATTTATTTATCTATCTATTGATCCGCCTATGTTCTTTTCCGGCTCGGGACAAGACCTTCTTACCGACCCCTATAATTTTATCCATTATGCGCGCAACGAAATCCTCTATGGCAATTGGGATATTTTCAACTATCCCCGCTGGATAGCATTTAAATATTCCCTTGCCTCTTTTGCAGGTCTTATAAGTTTTCTAATAGCCGGGGTCTCCCGAATTTCGGCCAATCTTTCGGCTGTTTTGTTAAATTTGCTTGGTCTTTCCTTCTACCTTTTGGGCATGCTTAAAAAATCCCGTCAATCCGCGCTGATGGCCGGCCTCATTTTGTTACCCAATATGACATTGATCGTGTATGGCCGTTATCCGTTTTTAGAGAACGGACTCATATTCCTTTCCGGCCTGCTCTTCTTTGTCTTCTGTCGGAATGGCATATCCGGATGGAGATTGTATCTCTCGGCCATATTGATTGCTCTATCTGTTATATCAGGGAAGATGTTTGGGGCTTTTTTGGCTTTACCGGCGATTCTCGTGATTTGGCTTGATGGCGGCAAAGAACGTTTGAAAAAAATACTACTTTTTTCTGCTATGGCAATTCTTACAGCGGTATCTCTTGCGCTTCTTTTTTACGGCAGCGAAACCAGAATGGTTTATGATTATGTATCAGAGCAATCAATTCTCATGTATGGAATGCCAAAGGCGCTTTCATCCCCAAGCGAGTTTTTCATACAGATAATGAGTCTGGGAATGCAATCGCGCTTATTTTATTATGCGCCATTCATGCTAATACTGCTGTTTACGGCCCTATCGATTATTCTGATTGTTCCCCGCCAGCAGTTCAGGATTATCGTTTCCGATCGTATTTTGGTATTTAATTTGGGGTGGTTTGCAATGGGGCTTTTTCTATTGATGTTATTCAATTATCGCCCTCTGCGATATCAGCTGTTTCTGATTATGCCGATGTCGGGGATTATTGCCGGCGTCTTTTCAGGCGGAATCTCGTCAATCCAGAAGGGAAAATTCGGAATTATCAGGCTTCTTCTCTTGGTATTTTTATCATGGTTTGTAGTTTCTCAAGGATATTTTTTTATAAAACAATTGTCCGGCACGCTTGATTGCTCCACCATTTATATCTGGATGGGGCTATTTGTTGCCGTCTTGATATCCGCCTTTATTTATCTGTTCCGAAAATGGTATTTAAGACTGCTTGTCACGGGAGGATTATTCCTGACCATCATTTTTATTGCACACGTATTAAGTCAGAGTGTCTGGCTATATCGATGGATTGATCAAAAAACATATAGCCTGAAAAAAGCCGGTGAGGATTTGGCTCAAATAATTAATCCCAATGCGGTGATTATCGGTCCCTATTCATCCGCTCTGACAATTGATAGTAATTTGCGTTCTTTTATTTATATGTTTGGGCTTCCGCGAAAAGAACCCGATCTTTTTCAGAAATTTTCATTCACGCATCTCGCCACGGATCAAAGCAATGATGATGTCGCTATCAAGGATTATTCGGAGCTGTCGCAGAAACTCAAATTAACCCGTTACTGGATTCGTGATGTGGGCATCGATATATATTTGCTTCCCAAAGCCATGACTGACGGCCAATATCAGGCAACAGATTATGAAAAGGCTTTTGCATTTTTTCTTGCAGAGAAATATGATAGCGCTCGCATATTTGTCGATAGATTCCTATCAATATATCCGCGTAATAAATCCGCTCTGACATTACTCGCCAATTGCTATATTGCAACTGAGGTCTATGAAAGAGGTTTTTCAATTTATTCTCGCATAATAGAATACTATCCTGATGATTTTTCCATATATTTTGATAAAGCCATGATTTATTACATGCATTATTTGGTAACCAAAAGCAAAAAGTCATTGGATGAATCGGAGATATTATTTAGGAAAGCGGTGGAAATGAATCCAAATGTGGCCAAGGATGTTATGCGTGGCAAGAAGCTGGCCGCCAATTCTTTTGGCCAATGATTATACTGATTCTCGGAAATTTATTATATTGAAAAACAGCGTCGGCCCGGCGCAGGGAGATTTCGACGCAATATGCAGAAATTGTAGGGGCGCATGGCATGCGCCCAATAATCTTATTCGCGCCCCAGTAGTCTTCTAATATTCTGAATCATGTCCGTGCGTTGTATAGTAACTTGAACATTCTCCGCCTTCAACCATTCTTCACGTTCAGAAAATCCTTTGGCTATTTCCGCTCCGGCGCGCAAATCTTTCACAGTAACCATGCCGGATTCAAATTCATCCGAACCGGCGATAATTGCTATAGGTATTCCAATCTTATCCGCATATTTCAATTGCTTATTCAAATTCTTTGTTTCGCCCATATATAATTCGGCATTGACTCCCGCCTGTCGAATTTCATTCACAATAGCAATATAATCCGAAATTCTGCTTTTATCCATTGTCGTCACCAGAACATCAGCGGTTGCCTTTCTAAGTTCGATCGCTTTTAGTTCAATCAAGGCCGCCAACATCCTGTCAACGCCGAATGATGACCCCGCCGCAGGTAATGGCTTATTCGAAAATCGTTCGATCAGATTATCATATCTGCCCCCGGAAAATACCGAGCCATATTCAGGAAGATTAAGTAGAGTAGTTTCGTACACGGGCCCGGTATAATACCCCAAGCCCCGAACAATAGTTATATCAATTTTGGTCTTGTCAGGAGGGACGTCCATTTGATTTAGAAAATCCTGTACCTGCTTAAGCTCATCAATGCCCTGCTTTGAAATTTCGATATCACCCAAAAGCTGTTCGGCATCAACCAATTTGTCTCCATACGGATTTTGGGCTATGGTTAAGAAATCACTTATAAGCATTATCTGCTTATCTGATAAATTCAGGCCGGGGATTTTATCGCCGGATTTATCCATGCGCCCAGAGCCAAGCTCTAATAACACCGCGTCTTTGCCCTG
>JAGVEJ010000004.1 GCA_020058225.1 Candidatus Zixiibacteriota bacterium
AAATTTAGAATTGGGGTCCCAGGCCAAAGATACTCTTGATACCATGACCAATGCTGGTCATAAAATAATTCAGATCCATGAGTCATATGAAAAAAATTCATTTAAATCTCCATTCCCAGATACTTTTGATGTCATGGCCTTCGCCCTAAAAAAATTTCTGGGCTCTCCTGATGCGTTACGTCAATATGCAATCAAAGAGATTGGACAAAAGAAATTAATGATGTTTGTAAATGCCCATACTCATTCACCCAAATTGGAAAGAATAAGCCCCAATGAATATTGCCGGACGGAATGAAAATCCAATTTATGGCGATATAGCGGTGAAATGCTGGCGACGGAAGTTCTTCAAAGATTAGGTCAATCTCATTTCTTCAATCACCATCAATTGCTTCTCTACAAACCAATCCGGCTCAAAATCGACTTTTGTGCCAAACCCAATGCATAATTCCCAATAGGCACGTTGACGACGAATAAAACTGGATTTGGGATCGGCAATTTCATCTATGAGAACGGTTTCAGAAAATGGTTTCCCCAGACGCCAGCGTGTCTTTGTATCATAGTTTTTGTGACGCTCATTCCACCAAACCGACCATTCATTATAGGAGGTCGAAATACGCATGACGGCGGTTTCTTCAGTCTCCACCGTATCATCTTCCAAGCCCGGCCATTCCTCTTGGATAATATGTTCTTCCGTTAAATTTGCGCCGGTAATTAGCTGTAGCGATTCTGCGGCGGAAATTTTTATAGCGTCATCCTCAGATTTTAGGGACGACAAGAGAAAATCGATAGAGTCAATATTGCCAATTATTCCAAGGGCTGTAGTACCGGCGGCCGATTTCCCTCCCTCGGACTTCATTAGCAAATCACAATCCGGCAAATCTGATGATAGGGCCAAATATATCGGGGCATTGCCATAATCTTCCTGTTTCGCCATACAAAAACCGCGAAGATAATCGAGTGGCCATTTTGAGCCAAGAAGCAAAATCGCCAAAACGGCTTCATGCGCAATTGAAATATCTTTATTTCCCGCCAAATTCCTTAGCATTGGCTCGAGCTTTTTATCGCGAATTCTAATAGCCGCGCTAATGGCCGCCTTTATAACAGCCGGCTCGGAATCGTCAAGTCCTTTCGCTATCATCTCCCATTTTGCGTCGCGTCGATACCCAAGTATTTCCAGCGCCGCGGCGCGCAATATCGGCTTTGGATTTGATAAGAAGGTAATAAGATTTTGTGACACTTTTTTATTGGGAGGGTATTTTAGCGCCAATATATATGCCGGCATTATTTTTTCATCGCCTTTAGCCAATTCCTCAAAAATAATATCGATGGCATACGGAACTTCAGAATATGCCAAAGCAAGGGCGGCTCCTGCGATAATATCGGAATCGATATCTCTTAAATACTCAGCGGCAACTTTGACGGCCTCCTCCCCCCCAATCACGATACCGTCTAAGTGAGCCATAAGGCGCTCCTCAAAATCCGCCACCTGCAGCCATTCGACTTCAGGGTCACGAAAGAGGGCGAAACGCTGGGAGAGGAGCAAGTCGATTTCTTCAAGGTGAGAACAATATAATTCCGCAGAAAATAGTGATTTATCGCACCTAGGCATATAAGGCAATTAACACATCCAGTCCTTTGGTTCAATAAATCCAAGCGAACCAAGGCCACTGTTTTCCAAATGCTTTTTTACACGTTCATGAATGACAATAGCAGAAACCGCTTCCGCCAATCTAAACATAAGCATATTTATTGCCTTTATTTCATCAATTTCAAGACTATCAAAGTCGCTGTCAATTAATCCAACTTCCTTATTAAGTGCAACCTTTGATTTATTTACATCTGCAGCAGCCACAATCCCAATAATATTCACTGCTTTATAATTCTCCGAAACCAAAAGACCATCTCCATTTTTTATTATAACTCGATATGTATCAAAATTGGAGACGCCAATCTCATGCAAAGAATCTACTAAACGATCACTCATTAATGGAATTGTGAAATTAAAAAAGTCCGGCATACGCCCAGGGTAATTATCATCGAGGTAAATTTCAATTGGTTCTGGGATGTTTTCCTTAAACTTATTTCCAGAAAGCCATGATTCAATTCCTGGAATTTCTGGCGCATCTTCAATACTCGCAAGAGGCTCAGCGCTACCTATAGGTTTTGAACTAAAAACATAATACATAAGCTTCAACCTTCATTCTACGTTTTGCATGTAATCATATTTTCCCTTCCGCCATCTGCATTTCTTCTATAGTCATGTATTTAGGATGTTCCATATACTTTAATGATCGTTCGGATGTAAACAGCATTTTATTCCAAACAAACGGCGTCCCCTCTAAATAATGTCTTAAGCGCTTAGAGCTTTGGTTAAGACGAACTACGATTGAATATGGCGGAGGAATTGATTTATCATTCTTTATTCTTTGCGCGCACTTATCGCAACATTTCCCTGCATTTATATCTGAAAAAAGCTGTAGCCTCTTCGCAATTTGATTTAGCGATCGCAATACAACATCACTATAGTCTTTATGGCGATCATGAAATTGCGCGCTTGCCAAATTCATTGCCTGTACAGCATAATCAAACTGGGTCGATTCCAACGGAGCTGCATAGTGGCTACTATGGATATCTGGAACATTTGGATCTTCATTCTCAGTATCGGGTTGCTCACTCAAAGTAGCAGGATAAGCGGATAGTGTGCGCCAGACCCCTTTCATGGCATAGGGACCCGGGAGCCAAACTCCATTTTGAGCCCCATTAACATTATATCCCACATTATATTTGACTTTCCCCACTTTTGGCTTAACATTTTTCCCCGGTTTGATCTTACATGTTTCCTCATTTTTCGTTAACCAAGGGAGCAAATCCGAGGGCTTCAGAGCTTCTTGGGCGGGAATGCAATGATGAGCCGCACAGACTACTGACCACTTGGTCAATTTGCCATTTATAATAAGTTTGACCGGGGAAGGGGCGTTTTGCTCATTAAGAGGATTATCTTTTTGTTCGCGCGGATCCAGTTCCTTTTTCAATTCATCTTGATCATATTGTGGATTATTTATTGACGAAACGCCCTTTGCCATATTTTTGCGCAATTTTGTCCCAACCCCAATAAATTCATTATGATAGTCCTTTTCTTTTTCGGGGTCATGAGAGAATGGACACTCCCATTCGATATTATTTCCCCCAAATGCAATTATTTCGCCAATTTCCGACATTTGTCTCACCCCATTATGTTTTTCTTATTATGAAACAGCGGGTCGCCGAGGCGGCAGACATTTTTCCCCTCGAACTTCACATCAAATGAATACATCATAAAATCGCAGGGGCCTTTGAAGGTGTTACTCATGACGCCTCCAACGGTGCCGGCCTCATCGCCGGCAGTCATCATATACTGAGCGCCTTTGACCATTGGCATTTTCCCATCAGTTTTTACTTTCACGGGGCCTTTGACAGTATCAGCCGACTTGCCGGTATTTGGATATGGAATCGGAATCGGTCCACCCGGAGATGGCGTCTTGCAGACGTCAGGAAAAACGATGCTCATCCCCCCACTTCCCTTATGCGCTATTCCCCGGCAATTTGCGAATGTAGTATTTGCCATATTCTAAACCTCTTCTAACTTATATTGACAATACATGCCGCCCGATCTCCATAATCGGAAGAGGCATAAATCAATGCTGGGGCCTTAAGATATTCTTTTCGAAAACCTGCCAATGCCAGCCCAATCATAATCGGCCCGCTGGCCGCGCCAGTGTCGCCTATACAATCTGCTGGATGCTCTATTCTGAATTCCTCCGCAATATGTTCTTTATTGCGAATATATGCCACGCCCCACTCTTTTGCAAAGTGGTTTTCGCCATTCATACTGGAAAAAATGGTTTGAATAGGGGGTAATTTGCCTGAATTGGAGCCGATTAGCTTTTCGAATACAGCCGCAAGCCCATCTCCGCGGTACGGTTCTTCACTATAAAGATGCCCGGGTTCATGGCCTACGGCGGTTGCGACAATGTTTCCAAAAAATTCACAATTATTATTACTGGCAAATTCTTGTGTCGCCAGCAAGAGAAAACAGGCGCCTTCGCCGGGAATAAAGCCATCCATATTTTGAGCCGAGTTTACTCTCTTCTCCATATCGAGCGTACCGAGTATATATAAATCCTTGTATGAATCAACCCCACCTGCCAAAGCGATTTGCGTTTCCCCATTTCTTATTGCCGTCATTGCATCATTTATCGCCATCAAGCCGGCGGCTCGCCCATTAATATATCCATGACTCAAGCGCTTATCAAACTCCATCGATATTTGCTTAGAGAAACGCCTGATTATCGCAGTCGAATCAAGTGGAATATTCGTTTTTAACTCGGGTAAGCCAATATATATGGGGATGTCATTGGATTTTATTTTTCGTAGCGGTTCTAATATTTCAGATAAAGCCATTTGGGCAAGCTTGAGAAGTCGAGATTCGCGAAAGGTGAAATATAATTCTTTCTCCAAATCCGGATTCAGCTCGGGTAATTCCTCATCAGGAATGGTGGCCAAAACAAAGGGATTGAAGGCCTTGTCCATAATAGATGTTTCTTCAAATGCAGATAGCCCCGCCCGAATACTCGCCGCACTTTGGGGAGCATTCAGGCCAAGTGGAGTAACCATACCGATTCCGATAATTACTGCAGAATCAGGACTCATAATCCCTCCACCGCTCCATTGGTCTTGCCGATTTCAAACGTGGCCAATTCCATTTTCAGCAATTTCTTGTCGCAATTAAGTTTCCCTTTCCATGTCATGGTCAAGCATTTTTCATCCGGTTCAATTAAAACGGTTTCAAGATTCATACGAACAGGAATTAATTTGCTCTCCAATTTAAGGATAACTTTAAATTCCAATTTGGGAAGTCGGAAAGAGACAAATCCATCGGGCGTCAGATTCTTGATTTTTATTTCTTCGCCACCTTCAAGATAAGGGGAAAAAATAAAATCGGAAGAAGAGACATTGTAAAATTTCGGATTAAAATCTTTCGGCAAATATGGCGCTCGATTTTTCTGCCATTTTTCGTCATAAGTTCCGGCAAGACTTATCCGAGGCATCCAATTTGGGGCAATAGGGCCAAAACCGGAAGTCATGGGTTTCTGCTTGGGATTTTCAATTAATTCTTTTGGATCTTCAATGTTGGGGAGCGGTAAACCATCAATTTCTTTTGTGCCCTTTTGATGACAATACCCTTTCCCAACAGGATTATATTCATAAAATATTTCAGTCTCATCTTTTAGGGCGTCTCCCCCGCCAAAGGCAAGTTCATATTTGAGCGGCATTTCTTTAAAAGGAACCGGGTTGCTTATTGAATAGCCAATTATTTTTTTTGTCCAGAAACGATTTCCAAAAATACGGAATCCCTTCTCCCTGTCGTTTACAATTAAGGAGACATCAATCCAATTGACTTCTGCTCCTCGCGGTGAATAGGCCGTCCCTTTTAACAAAATATCAGTGCACGGTTTGCATGGCATAAAATCCGAAGAATAGTCCAATGACGATTTACCGGGGTCTCCCGAATATTGGTCAGATCCAACTAATGGCATCTGCTTTTCAGCAATTGATATCTTCCCTTGGGGAAAATTGAATGTTGCCTTTATAACCGGATATAATGCATCTATTCCATCCTCATCAGGGAAAGTCAAAAGACTTGCAACAAATGATGTTTTATTGTCTATTTGAAGCATTGCAATAATTAATTAATTTGGACCGCGGCCCCTTTTATTTTATTTACACCTTTCGAACGACTTAATATGCGAGCGCCGCGTATTACAACTGTGCCATCCTTCGCGAATGAAACTGATCCCTCACCGCATCGCAAAACCAGCCCGTTATCGGCAATTATTTCAATTTTCTCGGCGCAAATTTTCTCCAGTTTATTCTTTTCAACTTTTTGATTCTCTAATTTGGATGGTTCAATAGGGCTAAGAACACCTATTCTTCCCAGCACAATTCCCCTATTTCCTCCATGCGAATAATCGGGCATCGCATAAAGTACTTCTGTTCCAATTTGTATATGGGTTTCGCCGTTTTCTGATATAAGATAGTCGCATGGTAAAATATCGTGATCAGAATTTGAATAAACCATAATTGTCCCATCAGATGTTATATCACGAACAATGCCCCGAGATAAAGCAAAGGGCAATTTTGCTATTAATTCCATCTTTTCCGTTATCATGATTGCCTCTATTTTAATTCTGAGTCACTTTGGAACCCTTCATGGTTATATTGCCGGAACCTTTGATGGCTATGTTCTTTCCTTTTATTTGTATATCACCATTTTTTTTCATTATCACACTGGCGCCACCGCATTTCAATGTAATATCCTTATCACTGGAAATTAAGACATTATCGGCCGCCTTTAATGCATAAGATTTGCCTATACTGACTTTCATATTTTTTCCGACCGACACTACCTTATCTTTGCCGATATTTTGCGTATGGTTGTCGCCAATATCGTGAGAATCATTTTTGCTTATATTAACATTGCGATTTTCGCCAATACTGATTGATTCATTTTTGCCAACGGATTCATTCCGGTTTTGATCTATATTGATCGATTCATTCTTGCTGACACTCTCGGAACGGTTTCCCTGCACCGTGTTTTTTTCGTCAACATCAACAGTCTTGGTTCGATTTTTCTTGATATGAAGAGTTTCATTCCCGCCAGTGGTTTGAGTTTTATCATTTTTCGTCAAAATATTATAATCCTTTTCAGCCTGAAGATATATCTCCTCGGAGCCCTTTAGATCATCCAAACGTAATTCATTATAGCCGCTTCCACCGATTGTACTTTCTGAATGAATTGTCGATATTGATTGTTTATCAGGCAATGGGTAAGGAGGCATATTAAGGCCATTATAGACACAACCGGTTACTACGGGACGATCGGGATCTCCCTCAAAAAAATCGATTATTACTTCCTGACCAATCCTTGGGATATATATTGTCCCCCAACCTTTTCCTGCCCAATTTTGTGATACTCTTACCCAACATGAACTCTGTTCATTTGGAGTGTCACTACGATCCCAGTGAAATCTAACCTTTATCCGTCCATATTTATCGCAATATATTTCATGTCCGGAAGGTCCGGTAACCGTGGCAGTTTGACCTCCCTCAACAACAGGCTTCCGTGTTCTTAGAAGAGGTCGAAATAAATATTTGGAAGGCACAAATCTGAATTCGTTTGAGTATCCAGGTGTTCCTCTTTGTGTTGTATCCCGTGTCGGCTGTGAACCCGAATGAACAACGTTAGAAACCAAAAAAGATGTGTTGAAATCTTGAATTAAATGATTCTGCAATTTAAATACTGAACCCGGAACCAACCGTATACTATTACTTAAACCAAAACCATTAAACCGTTCACATTCCTCAGACTCCTGTCTAATACGCGCCAAAGCTGCCCCAACCCCCTCACTATAATACTTGGCTGGATAGTCATACCATTCGAGATTATTGGGAGTCGATGCTTGTACCTGTTGAGTCAAATCGAGCTTGGGAGATTCGAAATTATAATCTCTTAGGGTGTGTTTGGTCGGTCGAAGTGATTTCCCAAAATGGAATTCATAAATGAAATCGCCATAGTCAACAATACTATCGCGTAATCTAAAGTTGATAGTATCAGAATTAGAAATCATTGGATAGACATTAGAGGAGTCTCCAATAATAAGCTTTGTGACTTTTTCTGAAAACTCAAAAAAATAAAAGATGCCAAAATGCTCTGCAATACGGTTAAAGAAATCCAAATCCGTTTCTCTATATTGGACGCAATATTCCAGCGGTTTGTAATCGGCGGAACAAGATATTTTATAGTCATCCTTAGTTAAACCGGCTGACAGCAAAACCTCCTCCAAAATCTTAATGGGAGAAAGATTTTGAAAAATTCTTGACTGGTGATTTTGACTTAACAAGAAGGTTTTGGGATTAATATCAGCATTATACAATGCCATATCATGTTCAATACCTGAAAACTCAAAATGGCTGACTATCCCTTTGAATAGCCTGATATTTCCATTTGAATATATTGCAAAAGTGACAGATTGTCCAACCGCATCATCAGGACTAATATCAAGAATATCAGATTCAATTTGAATTGAAAAATGAAATAATTGGGAAAAGCCCTCCTCCCCCCAAAACTGCGAAACCCTCAGGGGAGCGTTTATGCCGTCAATTTCAATATAGAAACTGGGGACATTGGCTTTAATTAAATTTTCAATTTGTAATTTCATTTTTATTTACTCCTCAGGGCTATGCGGCATACCCCAATTCCAAAAACAGACAGAAGTCATCACCATCATTTTTCTCTAAAAATAATCCTGCAGTATAACCCAGTTGAGAGGTTTCACCATTAAGGATAACCTGTAAATGATAGCAATCATGACTCAGCAATTTGATAATTACATCATAAAATAACCAATCGGGAGAGAAAATGGACACCAGAGATTTCATTTTTCGGAAATTCTCTTCATTTGGAAGAAAACTCTTGAAAGTCTCCCAGTCCAGAGGACCAACCGTCACCCTGAATTTCGTTTCATTATCTTTAATCCAATCACCAATAGTAATGCCCTCGAGCATCGAATTATATTCTGAGGCAAGCTGACATCCATGGACACCAAGAAATGCCTTTTCTTCATCAGGAATATTAACCCAATATGGACTAAATTCCTCAATTGATATGGGGATATGGCCAAAATGCATCTTAAGCCATGCCCTTAGATTCGATGCCGATCTGGTTCCGAATACCAAATATTTAATGGATTCTACCTGCCAATCTGATACTTCATTATTTCCAGTTTGAAATAGGGAAGGCATACCTGAAAGTGCAGAAATTATCAAATTCATCGGTGAATCATTTAACTGCGCCCAATTGTTGTTTAGCATTCTATATTGATCAACGCGATAAGCAAGAGAAAGAAGCCTGTGATTATATATGTCCAAAAAATCTCTCAACTGTCGGCAGACCTCTTGATCTTCTTCCTGAGAGCTGATCAATTCTTCTGTATACCTTAATGGTAGCGGAGAAAAGACGCCATAAAGCCCCAAACTAGGTGTCTCAATCATTAGCTGGATTCGACTCTCCGATTCCGATTGTTCAATTGATTTAATTTCTCCTGCGGGAAACATTAAAGAACAGGAATTCTTAAGACGAATAACTTCCCTCGACGGATCCCCTAAGCCCCCAATTGCTTCATAATTATGATAATACCTCTGTATTAGACTAATAGCGGCAAACAGAGAGTAATCGTAGGGATTTTCCAGCAAATTTTCTATTATATTAATTGACATGTCCCTGACCTTCTTGGCCATTTAATTGCCAAACTTTGCTCTCTATCGAAATGAATTGAACATTCTATTCTTGTATTAATTGTGGCCACATGCCTCAAAAATTCTACGAGCGCCACACCAAATAAATAAAATTCGCCAATCCTTTCTTGTTCACAACCAAAGATCAACCTAATTTTCAAAATCCGGAGTGGTGTCCCGCCTTCTAATATAATCTCAGGCGAAATCTCAATTTTTGATAGATACTCAAAAAATGCATGGGTAATCGAAGTTCCTCCCATTGGTGGATTTTCTATAAAAGTCAGAATAGACTTCAACGCATTTTTATCCATAAAGCTTGCCCTGGAAAGCGTAAGCCCCGAAATAAGTTTCCATAGGTACTCGCCATCTTTCGGAGCTTCCTTATACGAAGTGGCTTCACCTATATTCTCAAATGTTATAAATGGAGGAACTTTTTCACTCGGAATACACAAATCTCCAACTTTTAAATCCGATGCTCCGCCTCGATTGGTGCACACCATCTGCATGGATATTGTCTGTTTCACCAACTTTCCAGCTACATTTGTTGGATAATTAAATGAAATAAAACTCTCTCTCCCAAAAAGAGGGACATTTTCTCGCTTCATTTGGATATCTGTGAATCGAAGCTTATATGCATAGTTTGATTCTTCTTTCTCATGAATCCGAAGCGCATAAAAGGGATGGTAAATCACTTTTACTGCCCCTGTCCCCTGCTCTATGCCGGAAACCTCCGACAAAGAATAGACTTCATAACGTTCAATATTATGCTCATCGGATCTGACAAGATACTCCGTTCTGGAATAATCGAGAGGAATGTGACCGAAAGACTCAAAAAGATTTATAGCCGGCAGACAATATAATTTAAAGGAATTCGGTTGAATATTTCTCATGGGCCCAGAAGGGATTCGCCCTCCAAAATCGACTAACAAATCAAAGCCATTCTTAATAGAAATTTCTTTCAAGGAATGAAGACTGTCAATTTGAAAAAACAAAAAGCTTTCTGGAAAATTCAAATATTCCCGAATAATGCGGTGGCCCGAAATTTCCTGCTCTGAACCGGGAATAAGAACATTATTATTATCAAAATTATACGACGATACTCCGACAGGAATTTTCATGTCAGAATTATCAGAAATAAGATGGGCTTTATGAACGTATTGTGTAAACCATAAATACCAACCATAAGAAAATCGCGGGTCACGATCAGATATATATATAGGCAATGGGCCAAGCGAGCATTTATCAAATGATGCCCCAGAATTCACTTCAAATCTAAAACGTAAGCGCCAATTACCTCCATGGCTTTCCGGCGAAACATTAATCAATCTAAAAGGATAGATAGTTAATGCCCGACAGGTTTGAAATTTGTACTGTCCCCACCTATATCTTTTGGAACGCAGTTCAACGCCCTTTTCAAGAGTATAATCAGTCGCCAGTACCTCCGGCGAGGCATCAAACTGAACCATCACCAATGATGGCACCGGTTTTAGAACTTGCGGCCAAACAAGAGATAAAAAGCCTTCCGCAATCTGGCAATATTGATCATCCAGACGCTGATGCAAACGCGCCGTCAGAAATGCAAAGGCCTGAAGCAGTCTCTCCACATCAGGGTCGCTTGCTCCAGTTCCGAGGTATTTGGCAATATTGGGATGCCTTTCGGCGTATTCGGCTCCCAGCGCTCTTAAGTAATTCAATTCGTCTTGGTAATACTTATTGAACATACCAAATCAATTCAATATAAAGACGGTATCCAAATCGACATTGCCGAAAATCCGCTGTTTGCCATGCTCCGGCAATAGCTTTAATACAACTTCAATAAAAAAATGCACCTTGAGATTACTATGCGTTTCCTCACTGAAAAGAAGAATACGAACCCGTGAAATACGTGGTTCGTATTCTCTAATGCATTTCTCGATTTCAGCGCAAAATTCATTTTCGGATTTCGGTAATCCGGCAATAATGGCGCTGAGATCAGGAAGGCCGTAATCTCCGCAAGATGGGGCATCGCCACGGCGCGAATTGAGCACCCAAGAAAGATGATCCCTGACAGAATCAATTATTCTCTGGCTGTCATTCAAATCCTCGAAAACGCCATCCGGGGTGTTACTCTTCAGGCGTGCCCAGAGTCGTATGCCGCAATATTGCCCCATAAAATGTTAGGCCCCACCGGATACCGATTGATCCATTGCAGAGATTGAATCAGGTTCCCATCTCCATTCAATCTGACCATAAGTAAAAGAGACTTCCTCCAAATTGTCATATCTCTGCAAATCCGGATCAAATATGTTGTAAGTCATCGGCTTAATCTTGATAATGGTGGCATTTTTCATGGTGATGGTAAAAAAGTTCTCCTGATTCCCTGCTTTGTGAATCCTGAAAAACTTCAAGATCACTTCAGACATTCTTTCGCCGGTCACCAAAGCCTTATACATTAAAGGCGATGCCTTATCGAAGGATTTGGTAATGGTTATAGGCCTATGAATCCGTAATCCGGTTGGTTGGCCTGTTTTTTCATCGATTGGGATATCAATCGTTTGATCCAAAGCATGACATTGGATTTCCTTTTCACGTCCTGCCGTGGTATTGTACCCCTCAATATTACCCTGGGTTGTCCCTTTGAGGGTCATGAAAAACGGAAGAGCCATACACTGCTCCTTTGAAATAAATGGTTAATAATTAATGGACATTAGCGCTCTATTTATTTCCTGTTTCTGTTCGTGTTATCAAACTCAATGTTGTCGTAAATCCTTCAGCCATTGTATGTGGAACGATTTTAAAATCACATAAAAACACCCCCGGATTCTTTGAATCTTCAGTTACATTAACCTCCGCCTGGAAAAGCGGTTTACTGCCAAGAGTCCCTTTTTGAGGATTCTTTACCTGATTGACATATTGCCTTATCCATTCATTAAGCTCTTTCTCAATGTCTGCTCTACCAATCGGCATTCCAATATATCGAGTTTGCAATCTTTTTATATAATGAGCAAATCTTGTTAGAATAAACACCATGGGGAGTTTTGTCCGTAATTTGTCATCGCTTTCTTTTTTACTTCCCTCTGGGGTATCGGGATATTTAAGGGGCAGTTTTGCAGATGGCGCTCGATAGAAAACAGATTGGTCTTTCTCACGTAGCCAAAGCAGGGGAATAAAACCGGCTTCGGTTAATTCCTCTTCCTTGCGAAATGCCAAGGCCACATCGGTGGGCGGCTTTTGAACCGTTTCACCATGGTCATCAAATACATGAACTTTCATATCTGTTATGGCGCCGCCGCTTTCTTCACCGACAATTCTCCAGCACCAGTGATATTTTTTGAATGATTCCGCAAGACGACTGGCAAAGGCAAAGGCGGCATTTCCCCAAAGATAATTGGATGATTTCCCGCTTATCTTTTCCTCATATTGAAATTCCTTATCATTAGTGGGATTATCCTTCCTATTGTAAGGAACCCTTAATAGAAAATGAGGAAGCACCAAACCTACATAACTGGCATTTTCATCTTCTCTGAATCCATTCCATTTTACATATTTTTCACCTGATAGTGCATCTTTTACCGAGTAGCGAACATCGGTAAGATGCTCAAAACCCTTGGGACCAAACAATTCCGGCGAAATTGCCGAGATAACCGGGGCATGCGCCATATTTGCGACCTGCGCAACTTTGCTCAAAAGAGTCATGTCGGGTGCAAAATGGGTAAATTCATAATTCAAAATCATGGCTCCATAGGGTTTCCCGTTTGGGGCGCCAAACTGGCTTGTATAGATTTTTTGATATAGGCCGGTTGTTGTAATGTCTCCCACGGCTTCTACAAAATCCTGAAGTAAATCCTGTTTAGAAACACTAAGAATTTCAACCCTTATATTTTGATTGAAGTCTATCCTTTCCACCATCCACTTCAAGCCGGTCCATGCGGATTCAATTTTTTGGAAGTCAGGATTATGCAGAATTTCATCCAACTGCAAACTTATCATAGCATCCAGTTCAGCTAAGGCGCCCTCAAAAAATGCCCTGTCAATTTTTGTACCTATAAGCCGCTCTCCATAATGTTTAATAAGAGAGCGCCCAAGTTCCTGCTGTTCCGATGTCAAGGATGTTGAGGCGGGATCCCAGCAACCAATCATTTCCTGAATAAGGCCGCCCTCCTGCGCATCTTTTAATTCACCTTCTTTTTGTGTCTTTTCAGCCCTATTATCAGCATCTGACATATTATCATCCTCCGATTGAATTTCATTCACTTGAATGAGTCAGTTATGATCCACCACTTATGATTTATCCAAACCAAGTTTAGATAGAACCTCATTAAACTCCTTTAATTTTTTGGGATCTCTAACAGCCTCTGATCTCAAACTTACCAATCTCTTGCGAAGCTCGACTAAATCTCTCAGCTGTGGAACCTGTTTGGCAATTTCCTCAGGGCGAAAAGACTGCATACTATCAGCTTTTAATTCAACAGGAATTTCTTCGCCTTCACGGCCACTAAGCTTATTGGCAACATTAAAAGACATCCTGATATCCATTTTAGCCATAATATCATTAAAATTTTTCTGATTGATATTATTCATGGCCCTCTCCGCAACAGGCGTATCATCAGTCTTGCCGGTGAAATCTCCAACTACTGCCATTTTTAATGGAAGTTCCTCGCCTTCGGCGCCAGGTTCAGGCGAAGGGAGCTTGATGTTAACCATTTCTTTTGGGGCAACGCTGGCTTCATTTTCCGCCATATAAAACTCCTATCATTAAAATTAAGTTACTTCATGCTCTTTGTGAATGAATCCACCGGTTAATTCTATTCAATATCATTTCCCCTTTTTCATTATCTCTGCCGCCAAAGCAGGATTGATTGCCGATATCCTTGGCAAAATCATTCTGGCTCTGTTTGTGTAGAATGATCTTTCGTCCTTCTTGCAGTTTTCCAGCATCCGGAGACTACAAAGATAGATAAGGCCTAACCCCTGTAACGCCAAGGATGGTTCCCATTCATGCAATCGATGTTTTTCAATAAAATTATCTAACCTATCCATAAAGGAATAAGCCATGATAGTTTCCCCTTTGGCTATCAAGTATTCAACAAATTTTAATTGAGCAACGAATGCATCCCTCCTATTTTCGCTTAAATGAATAAATTCATTCAACTTATCAAGATTCTCATGAATCTCCACATTTGCATCAATAGAAAACCCTTGTATGTCATATTCAGATTCTTTGACAGCCCCTGTATTAAACGAGGGAACACCCTTTTCTGATACACTCCTAAATAAATCATATCCCTCAAGCCACTCAATTGTTTCTTGACTTGCCGTAGGGAATCCACCCTGCGTTTGTAATTTATGAAAAAATGGCATTTTACACAAGAGAAAATTTAACTCATTAAAAATGGCGTTTTGCGGCAATAGATATTTAGACCCCAGACCCTTTAGAGATATTATGGAATATCTCTGCAAGTCAAGCCAATACCAAAAATCGGGGAAAATCTTTTCCGAGGCCAAAAGCAACATCTGCCAATCACTTGAATCCTCCAGTTTTTTAAGATGGTCAATCTGTAATCCATTGGGGGAAGGCATGGGAATTTGTGATTCAGATGCATATTGAATAGGTGACCAACAAATCGTTCTTATCAATTTATATGAGATAGGTTCCGTCGGCAGACTTTCCAGCATAAATTGATGAAATTGAACCGCAGTATCCTGAAGTGAATGGAAATAATCAAATCTATCAGCGGGTTTTAGAAAATTATAGGTCCGTTGGACAGGCTTAATAATTGGCTGAGTTTGAACCGGAATATCTTCTTTTATCTGCTTGGTATCCGTTTCGATAGAGGGAATACTATTTGGAACAATTGGCTTTTCATCAATCTTTGGCGGAGTTACATTATTTGTCTGAGAAATGTTATCGCGCAATTTGGATATTTTGCCTTCAATAATAATAATAAACTGATTGAATGAAATAAAGCTATCGGGCAATTTATCCTGCACAAAGCCATTGATTTCCTTAATATATTCAAGAAGCTTTTCAAGATGAACCATATCGGGGGGAAGAGGTTGATATATATCTTTGTTAGAGCCTCCATTAAATTTTTCCAAAATTAAATCCCGCATTTTTTGAATGGATGCTTGACGCGCCCGCGGTCGAATCGGGTAGATACTGTTCCAAAAATTCGAGGTCAACTGGTAGTAGGCTTCCAGCCCTTTTACCAACTGGCCAATCCCCCCTGTTTCAAAGAGCGCCCGCATTAGCCAAGCGGCAATTCGGAGGTCTTTACTTCGCAAATGAAGAATTTGAATACAGTCTGGCGCTACCCTTTCCCAATCGACCGGTTGATATATAAAATGAGATTTTGAGGAATTGTCATCTTCTTCCGTATTCGTCAAAATAGGATTATATAACTTGTTGATTTCATTCTCCAGCCATTCAAATTCCATCTCATGAGTTAAATCCAGGCCGGAAGCATTTTCCTGATTTATGGGAGAATTCCCAAAATCTTTGAGATCATATTCCTTAATATCCATAGACATCAACTAAATGTTTTCAGGGAAGAAAGAAACTCAATCAATTTCTGTTCTTCATTTATAATATTTTCAAGTTTTGCGCATATTTCGGGATTAAAACTCTTTTCATCAAAATTCATTTTCATAAAATCCCATAAATTGTCATCGTTATCTTTGGGATACCAGGCATTGCCTAACAATTTTTCACTGGCAGGCCCAAAGGCAATCAATAGGTAATTATCTGTCCAAAAAAGATTGAAGTTTTGGAATTTATCTTGCATCAGCAATTTGGCAACCATAATCCAGAATGCCATCAGCCGGCCATGATTATTTCCTTCTTTTGGCAAGGGAAACCGAAACATCGCCTTAAATCCATCCGTATCGTAATTACGAACGGTCGATATTGAATAAATTATATTTTTAATAAGCTTACGACCATTGCATAATTGATCATCGTGACTGAATGATTTCAATATATCACCTAATAACATCGTATCCAAACTGGAGGCAAAATTCAATTGGGCGGGAACAATACTTTTGGGAAGACCCTCTCTCAATAGCCACATAGTATTTTGTTGTTGCGCCCGTTCGAAAAACTGATTGGCATTTTCGAAGCATTGTCTTGCGACCATTAAGAAAATATCATACGATTCAGGGATAAGATGCGGATGCTCATTTAGCAAATTCTGAGGCAATTCGGCAAAAACGCTGAAGGGGAATTTCCTGCCACTCGCATCGTTTGATGGCATACAGGTTGCGACAATTGCATTTTTTGCATCTTTAGGCCGAAGCGCCATGCGCATCGCGGGGATTTTTTTATAGGTTGTCTCAAATGAATCTCCCAATCGAGATAATAGATTATTCACGGATTCAAACAACCATGTCTGGAATATTATTGATGAATCCGAAGAATTATCGAACGAAATAAAATCCTCGTATTGAGGTATTTTGCCGTAATATCCAACTGCAAGCCCCATTTTCATCTTTCCTAATTGCTAAACGATTCTCTCAATTTAATATTACCAACTTGGTTCCAAACTTTAAAACCACCGTTATTCTTTACTTTGAATTTCATACATACCGGTTGCCCCCTCCTATTTCCAAGACATAATTGCCACACATCCCCCACGACAAATTGGGCCGTGTCAAGGAATCTAAAGGGGGCCCAAATACCTTCGAATTGGACTTCCTCGAGAGTCCCATCCCTTAATTCAATTGACACGGTCAATTCATTATCCTCAACCGGAATGCTTAGGGATAGTTCTTCATCCTCCTGATTTACAAAAGAAAAGGACTCCTTGTCATATACAATTTTGAATTCCTTCAAATCTTCTGGTGCATTTTCAAACGAAAACTCCAATTCAACTTTGCAATTATTTTCCAGATAAGCTTTCAATGTTTTGGCGCTACTAATAGCCTTATTATACCATTGAGGAGGATGTTCTATTCTAAGATTCTTATGATAATCTATCAATTCTTGTGCAAAATTAATCAATACATCAATCTTTAGCTCATCACTTTTATTTTCTCTTGATAGGGGATACATTGCTTTCATCGCTTCAAAATTATCATAAATTTCTTCTTTCCACTTATCATTAATCCCTTTATTTGCAACTTTTGCATATTTAATTTTGGCAAGGTCAAAAGGTAAAACTAATAATCTGACTAATGCTGGAAAAGAATCCAAATTATCGGATAGATTTTGCGCCTGATCTTTTAACGTTCCAACCTTATTTGAGAATTTATCTGGTTCTGTCACCGATTTATTTACTTCTTCAAATTCCTTCATAAGCTGTCCCAGAATTTTCATATACTGCTTTAATTGGGTATCCGATGGAGTTTCCTCAGGCTTAACACTCTCAATCATTTTATCAGCAATAGTCCCTTTATAAGTTCCCGTGAATTTGTAAAGCGCCATAAAACAATTATCGATTTTAGTCTCATGGAAAGAGGTTTCCTCAGATATTTTTTTCAAAAGATTTTCCAAAGGTCCATCTTCGACTCCAATTTTATTTAGTAATTCATCGCTGGGCTCGTAATTTAACCCGTTAAAAAATCCATTCCATTCTTTTAGGCATGTTTCAAAAAAAGAAATATACAATGGATTACCCTCATCAGAAAATAACTTATCTCTTAAAAGAGCTTGCATCACTGTATCATGTTTGATGCTCTCATAGGCCGAATCCAGCAAATCTTTTGTCGTATCCCAATTTGACGCCATAAATACATTATTTAATTTATAACTTGAGGATATTGGTTTACAATCATCCACCACAAAAAATCCGGCGCTATTTTGATAGGAACTCAATACCTCGGAAAGAATGAAAGACCAATTCCATTTACGGTAAATATTCTCAGATGCTTTGCAAAGAAGGTCTGAATTTTTGGCAAAAAAGACTTCTGAGCGTTTATCAAAATAATATTTGAGCAAATTGCATAAATTTTGATTTTTCCCGCTCTTAAATTCATTTTTTAATACAGCAAATATACTTCCACAAAGAATCCCGGTGTCCGCCATTTTAGCCATTTCCTTATCGGAAAGATAATTATACGTTCTATAAGCAGAGATAGAGTATGGGGAATCATAACTTCTACGAGTTGATAATTCTTTTTCGCTTCTGTCCCAAGCCTTTGTTAGGATAATAGCCTCCATTTTTTTGGATAACATTGCCTTCCCAGTTTCGGCTAAATCGCCATACTCATGCACCCCCAAAAGCCAATTGAATAATCCAGCATCTGAATAAGCTGTAAGCAGACCCATGAAATCACTCAATTTTCCGACCGCACTATCGATTTTGTTGCCTTTAATATCCTTTATCCCCGATGCCATCTTTTGTAGTTTATTATTATTATAGGAATTCTCCATAAAGGCAGAAATCATCCATATTCCACAAAATACTGCCAAGACACCCAGCACAGCGGCCATACCGATTTTTATTTTATCAGGCAATGATCTTTTAAATCGTCCTCCAAGATGCTCATCCTTAAATACAACATTATGCAATAAATCATGCAAGAAATATGTATTAACCACTTTCTTAGATGAGGAAGAAAAGGTCTCCAAGGGTATTTCGTAATCTCCGGCTACTTGTTTCATAAGTTGGACAATTGGATTTCCTTGAAATTGCGTGGCGCTGGTGAAATAAATTCCTCGAAGGACTGGATTATAACCATAGGGATTATCGGAAAATAATTCCTCAACAAATCTTTTAATTGGATTGACTATGGTTTTAAATTCGCTTGGGAATATACACAATGCCGCCCGTTCAGAAGGAAATAGTACCGGATCGGCCAAACGATGTTTCCTTCTCTCCTCCAATACTTCGTTTAATTTAATGAGTTCTGATTCAACTTCAAATGCCAAGGTCTGAGAATCATAATCTGAACCTCTTTTTGATTTCTGCTGAAGTTTATATTTTCTGGTAAATCCCCAAATTTGATGTCTCCCCTCATCATTTAGGTCTTGGAAATATTCCACAAATCCATGAATTAGGTCACATTTACTGATTACCATATATACCGGCACATGGGTGCCAAGCTTCTCCATGATTTCGTTCATCTGCCGACGAATTTCTCTGGCCTTTGCGAAAGCCTTCTCTTCATTGCCTATAATTTTCTCAATACTGATGACCGCGATAATTCCATTAATTGGCCTATTGGGTCGAAATTTTTGGATTAATTGCAAAAAGTGGAGCCACTCTTCCTGGTCGGCCTCGCCCTGCTCTCTGGCCTGCCAGCGCCCTGCCGTATCAATTATAATGGCATTTCTGCTGAAAAACCAATTACAACTTCGCGTACCTCCAAATCCCTCAAGCTCACGACCAGCCTCTGCTCCACCCTCATCTAATCTTGGATCATGTGGCCATCGAATGCCGGAATTTTTTATTGCAGTGGTTTTCCCATCAGCGGGCGGCCCGACAACCATTATCCATGGCAAACGATATAAGGGAGCACCTTTAAATTCACTCGGGCAACTGGTCTTTAATAGATTTATAGTATATTCCAAATTTTCACGAATTCGGCGATATGTTTCACGTCTATCCGGTCGAGCGCTTGATTCATCCTTTCTGGCATCATCAACCAAGCCATCACTTAGTCCCTTCTCCTTGCGTTTCATGCGATAGGCATCAAATATTATCCAGACCACCCAAATTAGAATAATTAATAGCGCAATTAGGTACCAATATATCCATTTAGTTTTACTGAAACCAGGAACAGTGAGTCTGATTAAAAATAATAATACTATGATTAAAACAAGCCCCGCCAATTTGGCATATTTTGAACTAAGAAGACCGAGAATCGCTTGCATTAATCACTCCGAAAAAGACTATATATTCTCATGTAGATAATTGTCTAATTAAATCATCAATCTGATTTATACTCATTACTTTTAATATTATAAATAATAATAATAAGACTCCCATGATGCCGGCAATCACCCATAACCAAGGAAAGGCATGAGATGTTGGGTCAACACGCTCATCGGCCAATCTGGCCGCATTGGGCGAAAGTCTCTCCGGCGGATTGGAATCTTTTAGGAGTTTCCTTAATAGTTCCTGTTTTATCTGTTTTAGAGTATCCGGCTGATTAAAATATTGCCCTTGAAAACCAAGCCCCATGCAAACATAAAATATCTCCAGCAATTCAGTTGGCTGACTGGGGCTCTTTAGCCAATCACCAAGCTTTTGAAAAAAAACAATTCCAGGGTTCGGTTGAAGTCTCATTCTTGCATGTAAAGGCATTTGTCTCCAAATATCACGGCCATGCCAATTGGAGCGGTTAATGGCTTCGTCAACATACGCCGCCACGGCATATTGTGCATCGGCAACCCAATCCATATTTTTGTTCTGCGAACGAAGAATTTCTCTTATATAATCCAATTGCTGAATTGTCTTCAAAGCCAATTCTTCAGGTTGACCATATTCTCTGCTTGCCTCCAAAGCAGATATCATTGCAAAAATCGGCGTATAATAATGGAATAAAGTATATTTAGGGGCGTTTCCAATTTTGTCCTGTAATTCTTGTTGTTCCATAAAATGGTTTTAAATATTATGATCTAATAAAATAAATTCGGACATCAGGATTTGCAAAATCATCCGGACACGATAACACCAACTCTTTTGCGGTTAGAATTTCTTGCCAATAGGGGTGACGCAGGTCAAGACCAAAATAATGGCCTTTATGCGGTGCCGGAAGCATGCTTGGTTGATATGGAATCTTTGTTAGAGAGATCCCAGGCAAACCATAAGTGATAAGTTGGTCTATTCTTTCGGGAGATGCAATCTTAAATTCATTAACAAAACGCTGAAGGAATTTATCTTCATTCATTTCAGCAAAGGCCCAAATAAAATACTCGCCATTTGCTCCAACTATCCTTTCAGGTATCTTACCGCTCCACATATTTTTTCGACCCGGTATCGCAGTGATCTGTAGTTCACCTTCACGGGATTCATCAAAAATATCAAAAATACCATTTAATCGCCTATATAATTTACCAATCCCTTCAAAAGGATCATCATGATTATATGGAGGAAATTCATCAACCCAATTTTCAGCGTTAGAACCGAATATTACTCCCATACGCCCAGCAAGCTGGGAAATGGCTTGATAAAAGAGAAATGGATGCATGTTGCGGTTATGATAAAATTCCATCAGAATGGGAATTGCCAAAACCAATTCCTGCATCTTTAAGAATCGCGGAATATCAGCCAAATTCAAATTAATGGTTTGATCTGACCCATAACCCAATTTTTTTCCGGTCGAAGATGCCAGTGCAATGATTCTTCCATAAAGGGATGATAAGATATCAATCCACTGGGGGCATGAAGACAAGGTCAGAGAAGGTGGAATAAAATCCTTCGATATCTCAGGATTTCCCAACTCATTAAATCTCAATTTGGCAATGGGGATTGGGTTAAAAGCATCTGAATTTTCGCTGTCAAATCTAATTTCCAAATTATTGGAAATATATTCAATTTCCCTCGACCTGGCGCCGGTAACCAGGTCATTCGTTTCTTTAACTATGCGTTCAAACCGCATTTTTTCCCCTGAAGCTGATTCAGAGTCCACTCTAACATTTGGTCGAGCAATATTCTCATGGGGTAAACCGATAAAGACGGTTAGATATTGCTTCTCCGGCGTAAGTAGATTTTGAAATGATCTTTTTGAAGGAAGCTTATCGATTTGGGGACAGCAAAGGGGTGTACCATCTCTCATAATTGCCCTGATTGATTTAATCGAAAATTGCCAGTTGGAAACTAAATCAATATCAATATCCAAATCAATAATTCCCCAAAAGTATTTATTTATGGTACTGAAATAAAACCAGGATAGCCATTCATTGTGACGATCCATTGCTTGAAAATGTTGTGGAGTTAGAAATAACCCTTCCCTCCATAACAACTTATTTGCAGGATCCATTAATCCTCACATTTTTACCTATTTCATTAAAAATTGGCTTCTAATGAATTTTTATGGATTTCCAAATTAACCTGTATGGGAAATCCTTTTTCTCCTATTGACAAGATAGCCCGGTCCGCTCCTCGCTCGGTAGAGGCAAAACGGACCACAAACCCCAAATATTGAGGTTTGCATTCCTTCATACTCTCTTTGAAATCCCAGACAAGAGTATCGATTTGATTTGGAGACACAAATTTAATTTCAAATTTGCAGGTCTTGGGGAGATTGTCTTTCCACTCTTTTGAAAAAAAAGTTTTGATAGGAAGAGTATTAAATTCGCCTTCCTCCGTTAATGCCATCAAAGCCATTTGAACCGAACGTTCATTATTACTATCACTATCCGCCTTCCAAACTATTGTAATTTTTTCGTTCGGATGGCATTTAATAAATGGGAATCTGGAACAGCACCCAAAGGCCAAAAAACAGATAACCATTGGAATAATTGGAATAAATATTCCAAGCAATATATTATAAAATGATTTCCCCAAATGTCCTCTCCAAAATCAGAATTCCTATTACACAAAGAACTCTATGTAATCATTTTCCGTGGGAACTTGATAGTAATATCAAATGGGCTTCAGCCCGTCTATTTCTGTTGGGTTTATTCCCCGTATCACTGGAATATTTCTGCTCACTTGACCCCATCGCCGCGGTTTGAAGCCTATGAATTGGAATATCATATTTAGTTATCAAATATTGCTTAACAGCCTCGGCCCTATTTTCACTCAATTGCTGATTATAAAAATCTGCTCCGGATCCATCAGTATGACCCTCAATAGAAAGAATGCTTGCTGGCGCTTCAGCCATATGTTGAGCAATTCTGTCAAGTTCATTTCTTTCTATATCGCCCAATTTGTATTGATCTACTCCGAAATACAGCTCAGCCGAATCAATTTTCTCATAATATGATGAACTGAAGGTTTGTTCCATGAGACCCGATTGACGATATTGGTCCTTCCACCTACTTATACTATCCGGAACACTACCTAGTACCTGATCAAATCTTGAATCTTGGGTTTCAAGCTTTCTTTCTAATTCTGATACCTTCTGTCTTAAATATTCAATTTCATTTTGATTAATATTGGATGGCCTTGTTGCCGAACAGCCGCAACCAATTATAATTGGCAGAATAAATGCCAAAATTAACAAAATGCCAATTTTCCTTCGATAGTACATTTTTACTCCCCGTTCCCGTTAATGAGATGATTAATGATTTGACAGATTCTGTTTTTCGACATAGATACCATTATGCGCCCTTTTCCTAAAACACACAACTTGACAATAACCACGAAAAAAATGGCCTATCATTATACTATTGCCTTCTTCTTAAGAAAAGCTAATTCTTTATTAGCATAGCCTTTATAAGTTATAAATTCAATTCTTTTATGTCAAGCATTAATTTGAGAAATATCTTATAAGGTAATATCTTTAATAGTGTGTAAAAACGGCAGAGGGTGTATCCTTAAGCTTTAGAAACAGAAAGAAAAGGAGACACCCAAGTCGTATAACGAGTTAAATTTTGATAAGCATTTATACTGCTCCCCATTAGTGACAACTGACAGTTAAGAGAGTCTCTTGTGGCTGATTTCACAAAGGAGATTGGCCATGAAGCGACGTCAATGGGATAGTAAGACCAAGGTGAAGATTGTCTTGGAGGGTTTATCGGGGAAACCGGTTGGTGAGATATGTAACCAGTATCAGCTCAGCCAGAATCAGTATTACCAATGGCGGGACAAATTTTTGGCGGAGGCGTATCGGGCCTTTGAGTCTGGCAGAAGTGGCAATGAAGTGGAGCGTTTGAAGGTAAAGACGGCGCGGCTACAGCAGATAATTGAGGCTTTGACAGTGGAGCTAAAAAAAAGCGAGGACGAGTTGTTATGAGGCGGTCGTCGGCATCGGTAGCGGCGCGCAATGAGGTTGTTCTGGACCGACTGCGGGGCTTGAAGGGCGATCATCCGTTCTGGGGGTATCGTCGCTGCTGGGCACATTTGCGGTATGTGGATCGGTTGGAAGTGAACAAGAAGCGGGTGTATCGGTTAATGAAAGCGCATCAAGGGTCAACTGTTCGGTTATGCGAGAACTCATTGACCAGCCGACAATCCGACGCGAATATAAATCCAAGACTCCCGCAAAATACAACCAGCCCTCGGATGTCCAGATATAGGTAATATCTGAAACCCAGACAGCATTTGGAGTCGAAACGTCAAATTGGCGGCTCAACAAATTAGGAGCTACAGAATAATTATGCTTTGAATGAGTCGTTACCTTAAACTTCCGGCTACGTTTTGCT
>JAGVEJ010000013.1 GCA_020058225.1 Candidatus Zixiibacteriota bacterium
AACGCCAGCTCTAAACCCTTTGTCTGGACCGCCACGGCTGACTCAATCCTGCAAAAGGTCAAGAGACTTTGTGAATATATTTCTGGGACAAGACACTAGGATGGGGAAAAGGCTCTTGCTGGCCGCATTCTCCCAGACCACTCCTTCGGTTTCTTTGGAGTAAAGTAATGCCTTGACTTCAGCTGACGCTCCGGCCGCAATTCCGGCATTATAACTGTCAGCTCCAATCAAATCAATATGAAATACATGCCCGGTAAGAGAACCGAACAAATTATTGAAATTCCCATCATCGTATTTCGAAATGCTATCAGCATAGATATTCATCCGGCTGGCTGCAGTATTGAGAACATAGTATCCCCTCCGCTCCATTTGATATTCTGTGGCGCTAAAGATATACGACCAATTTTTTTCATTCTGAACACTGTCCTTTACAAAATTCTCATACGAAGAGCCTGCGCTCTGCTTCCAGCTTTCAAAGTTAAGATGACGATTACCGCAGAAAACCACCAAAAAATCGCACCGAGCGGAAACCTTGGCGCCGCCAACGACGCGCCTTACGGCGATACCACTGCCCCATCGGGAATTGCTGCTTTTCATACTTTGGTCATCTTGCTTGCTTGTTTTAAAACCGATAACGGCATCGGCTCCCATTTTTGCCGCGGCGTCTTTGATAGTATTCTGGAGGTCATCAACCCCTTTCCCCATAAAAAGGCCTCCTTTGTGTCGCGCATAGACCTTGCCAAGTATCTTATATTGATTTTTCGATAACTCCTCAATCGGCAGTAGCTCAACGCTACCCGGGTTTGTTGGAGTATTTATTTCCTCCCCAAGATTGGTTATTCTTATTGTTTTGCTACAGCCAGTCATAAAGAGTAATAGCGCCAGAAGGAAAACAGGCGCAAAAATTGAGATAGAACTGGCCTTGGCAGTTTGCGGAATGTTAGTTCTTTTCATCTTACACCTCCGGTAAATTGTGGTTTTTTTCAGGTTTCTATACCTCTTGGCGTTACAATCACCGAAAGGTTTGCAGATATTTTAAAAATATCTCTGCAGACTAATAATGGGAAGATTAATACCACAAAACAAGAATTCCCAGCTTTTCCGCTTCTATTCCGAACTGAAAAAAATAAAGGGGCCGGATGCGCCGGCCCCACTTTATTAAATCATTACTTCAACAACATCATCTTCTTTATATCAACAAAATCCCCGGCTGTCAGCCGATAGAAATAAACTCCGCTCGCCGCTGGATTGCCGGATGACGAGTTGCCATCCCAAGTCGCGGTATAATATCCGGCGGGTAGTGATTTATTGACCACCGTGGCGACAAGCTGTCCCTGGATATTAAAGATCTCTAAGATGGCATCGCAGGCTCGCGGTAGGCTGAATTTAATCTCGGTCACCGGATTGAAGGGGTTGGGGTAGTTCTGGCAAAGGGTATATTGCTCTGGAAGGAAAGTCGAAATTATTTCCTCAACATCCGTAAATTGGTCGGGCGAAGGGCTTCCGCTTCCCGGTTCACACAATTGCCTGATATTAAGTCCCGCCGTATCATGAGACAAATTGGCAATGTTATATAAGGCAAGGTTGTTATGTCCAAGAAGAATAATTGCATAATTATTGCCTTTCAAACCTCGGAGCGAATACTCGCCCGCGCTATTTGTCTTTGTACTCTCGATAGTCTGATTATTTGCCGTATTCCTTAGCCCCAAAAACAAATTCTCCACATAAACAACACCATCTGAGCAAGTATGATATGCCGTTCCGCTAAGAGTATAACATACTGCGGTGACGCATGATTGATCTGAATGCCCTGATTCCCCACAATTATTTTTGGCTGTGATTGTATAACACCTCTCGCTCGTGCCGGGGCTATTATCACGCCAAGTTGTGCCGGCTTGGCATACCATTTTAATATTGTCTCGATATACGCAATAAGACGTTGCACCGCTTACGCTGTTCCAACTTACATCAATATACCCATTACAACTCGCCAATACTGTCGGCGCCGCCGGTATGGGGGGAGCCGCGCAGATTATCACCAAGCCGCTGTCAAAATCGGGAACGACCGTATCGCCGGATTCATAAATGAATCGATAGGAATATTCCGTCTGCCCGATTGTCGCAGTGGTAGTGTCAATCGTTATATTTTCGGGAGCGGCGTTCGGTGTCACAACAAAAAACATCTTGCCGACTTCATACGTGCTATCCGGCAGAGGCGGCTCCTGAATCACCCGATCAACTATAATCATCTGCGTCGCCGAATCCCATATCGCAGTTACGGTTGTATCCATAACCCAGACTGAGTCAATATAGAAATTATCCGGCTGAGTAGTATTATAGGTCAGCGGAATAGTGAATTTCGAAAGTGGCTGATTAGTATAAAGCTTTATTGGAACTTCGACTGTATCGCCCGGCATTGAAAGCGTATCCGGCAACAATACTCCCGCATCGACAATCAGACTCACGTCGACATCAATTGAATCATTCACCAGTAAATCGACCAGTCGCAGAGTGGCAGAATAGCTACCTGTGGCATAGCTGGAGTCTTTTATCGACACAATAATAGAATCCGGATTTGTGCCGGTCATGGAATCCAAAACCAACCAGTCCGCTTCCCCTATAATACTGACATCCCAGTCCAGCGCTCCCGGTTCGCAACCGCTGGTTATGCGCAGAACCTGAGACGTCGGAGGAACGCTTGAAGTGTCGGTCGTTGCAAAATGAAGATATGATTTATTGACCAGAATATCAGGCGTTTTTTCGGAAACATTTATAACAATATCGCAGGTATCCGCGCCATATTCATTAGTCGCAATTATATTATAGGAATATGATCCAATGGTATCGGCTATAAAGCCGAGTGTGTCATTTGCCCATTGAGCGCCACTAACAAACACGCTGTCCTCATTGGCAATGGGTAATTTTATACACAAATCCTTGCTGAGACTGCATAAGGAAGTATCGATGGACAACGCTGGACAGGTGATAGCAGGCGCTATTGTACCGCCGCAGGCCGCTGGTCCGCCGAATGCCCCCATATCGTTCCGTATACCTCCTTTCGAGGGAGGAAAACACACATCATCATATTGAGAGCTAGGATCGCCCTTATCTATGCATGGAGAATTATTGCTAAGACCAAAATTATATTGGGCGGCATCTTCAAAGACGGGATCAATATTAATATTCCAGCCCGGAAGGGTAGTGTCTATTCCTTGAACATCACTAAAGCTTGTAGTTACATTTCCGGCAATTTGGGGGCCATATACTCCAGAAATTGTATCATAATTGTTAAAATAGACTATGGAGTTAGTCAAAGTTGCTCCTACATTGGGTGCCCACAAGCCGTGATGCGAATTGTCTGATATAACGCTATTTATTATATCGCAATTGCCGCCAGCAATAAATACGCCTGTGCCATAGCGATAAGCACCCGGTTCGTAATATCCGGCAATAGATTCATTATTGTCAATAATACAATTTTCCAGAGAAACAGCGGCGGTATAGGAAAATATACCGGCACCATAGCTATAACTCCTTGCGGCCGATACGCGTGTTTCGTTTTCACGAAAGATGCTATTAACCGCATTTAACCTTCCGCTCCCAATATATATTCCGCCGCCCCAACTATAGCCATGCTCTTGACCGCCAATCGCGTTTTCGTCGCAAAATGCTAAATTATTGCCAAAAATTGAATGTATTAAGTCGATATTGCCATCTATATAAATTCCTCCGCCATATGAATATACATTACAATTCCAGATGGAACAATGCGATGTGATGCTATTATCGCTAATAGCGCAATCTTTCATAATAACATTTCCGGTTGACGCCAAAGCATAAATCCCACCCCCATAATAGCTCCCATTTGACCCGGTTGGATTAACTCTGTTGCCAATAATATTGCAGCCTTCAAATAATATATTACTGGTTGTAAGATTAATATAAACCCCTCCACCGCCTGAAGTTGTTGTATCATAAGATATGATGCTGTTTGAAATTAAAAGAGT
>JAGVEJ010000242.1 GCA_020058225.1 Candidatus Zixiibacteriota bacterium
CGCCATTTGCGTTCTTTAAGCGGCTCCATGCAGAAGGAACATCCAAAAGGGCATCCGCGCGACAGATATAAATAGAGATTGGCAATCCCATCGGGAAATTCTCTTTTGAAAAAGTCGTCAACCAAATCCCAGTTATATCCGACGAAATGCTCGCTGGTAAATAATGGGGCTTTGATAATTTTGGTTTCATGAGGCCGACCGGTTGAGTGGAATTCATCGGCGAGCGCCTTTAAAGCCAACTCTCCCTCGCCACAAACGATATAATCAAACAGATTTTCTTCGGATTTGAATTCCTCAGGGCGCGCCGAGGCGTGATATCCGCCGACGACAATCAATCTTTTGGGATTGATATCCCGGCAGATTCGGGCCACGGTCAGGGTCGCCTGATATGAGAGACTTGTCCAACAAGACAGAGCGAGAATATCAAAGTCTCGATTTTCAAGAAACTCGCGAACCTTTCGCTCAAATCTTTTTATCTGGGTCGGAGTGTTGGGCCGACCGATGCTGACTTCAAAATCGGCGTATTCGACCTCATAAAACTGAGCCAAATAAGACGCCAAAAGGAGTTGCGATGTTTTAATCTCAACCCTTTCCATCCAAATGGGATAATGAAAGCAGGATGGATAGGCGACCAATATGGAAAGTGGTTTTTTATCGCTCAGAATGCTGCTCCGGAACCGCCAGATTTTCAAATCTCGAAAGCAGGTGAGTTATCATCTCGCTGTCCTTGCAGGCAATACCCTGTTTCTGTTCCATTCTATACATGCAGTATGGATTATCTGCCCGCTTGCCGGTTGCCGACATTGATGTGGTGGTGCAACCACCCCGACATAAGGGAAGATATTTGCATTCGCGGCATTCGCCGTCGGCGGTTTCCTTTCGAAAGTTGCGGTTGTAGGCGAATGCTCCAGGGCGATTCCAAATTTCGGTGAAAGAGGAATCGCGAATATTCCCCTCCACGAATTCTTCCTGCATCGACAAACACCCCTTGATATTGCCATTCGACTCAATGCCAACCACGCGGGTTCCGGCATAGCATCCGAAATACGGCAAACCGTCAAGCAATTCGGATCCTTTACAGCCATAGTATCCGATATTTTCGCCCACGTCGATATCAGGACCGCCGTCGGCTTTGAACTCCAGAATTTTGTCGATCATAATCGGATAATTTTCAAGAGAGAGAATCAGGTCTTTTAGTTCTTTCATCCGCCCGGTTGAAGTGGCGAGCTGAATTCGCCAGAGATTGCATCCGGCATCGATGAGAAGCTGTCGGATCTGGCCCAACTCATTGAGATTTATATTTGAGACTTGTGTCACGGCGCAGAATTTTGGGATGCCCTTTTTGGCCATGAGATTCAGGGCGTTATAAGCTTTGGCAAAGCTGTCGTCCCTCTGCCGAATATAGTTATGAGTTTTTTCGGTTCCGTCAAAACTTATGCCAATATCGCCGAAGCCGATATCCGCGAAATCATCGACTATTTCCTCGGTCACCGCCAAGCCGTTGGAAATGATATAGGCCTTCATCCCTTTTTCTTTGACATGGCGCGCCATTGTTCGCCAGTCTTCCCGCATAAGCGGTTCGCCCCCTGATAGCGTAATATGCTCGCTCCCGAGGCCGGCCAATTCGTCAATAAGATTAAGGGCCTCTTGCGTGTTCAGTTCATCAGGTCGTTTTTTTCCGGCGGAGGTCCCGCAGTGAAGGCATCTCATATTACAGGCAAAAGTGATCTCCCAGACAACTTGCGACGGATAAACCCTGAAGTTGTTGATATACATGGCTACTCCTTTTTCGCCGCCTGAGCCAGTTGCTGGCGTGAGCGCGCGATTATTTCAAGCATCGGCTGGAGATTATGTTTCCAGCTATCACAGAGTTTTTCTTTATCGAGATCCCTATCGGCGCGTCTGGAGGGACATCCTCCCCCACAGACCGGCAGGAGATTGCAGACGAGGCAGGTATTGTCATTAAAGGGTTCAAAACGGAACAAATGCATGAAGTTAGCGTGACGGTAATTAATCTCGTCCCGGATATTCCCCATTGATTTGGCCTTGTCGCCCGCATAGTTGAAACATCGGTATAGCTCCCCGTCGGGGTCGATCAGAAACGATGAAATGCTTTGCGCCATGCAGAAAGTGACCGTCGGCGAGGGGAGTTTATCTATTCTAAAACCTTTCTCGAGCAGGATTTTATAGTAATCAATTTCCACTTTTGAAAAGTCGCTGTTTTCATAGCAATTTTCCGATATATTGGCGCAGGCCGAGGTGGCCGGCTCCAATAATCCGAAATAGACGCCGATCGTCTGACGAAGACCGGCTTTATCGAGCTCATCAAGCAATTCGCCTATGATTTCGTTGGTAAAGGATTTATCGACGTTGACGCGAATGCCAACGCCGATTTTGGTCGAGGCATATTTCAAGTTTTCGATGATCGTCTCAAAACTTGGCTTGCCGTTTTTCAAAGGACGCTTCTGATTGTGAAAACGAGCGGGACCGTCAAGGGTGATTTGTACGCCGCTGACTTTTAGGTCGCGGAGACGATCGACATTTTCCTTATTAAGAAGATATCCATTGGAAATCATGGAGACGGTATATTCAAACTTATATTCCTCAGCCAGATCCAAAAAGGATCTGGTCAAATCGTCGATAATATCGATGGCAAGGAGCGGTTCGCCGCCGTACCAGCTTATTTCAAGCTTTTTAAGGCGTTTTGCCCTTTTTTCGATAAAGTCAATAATCGATTCGATAACGGTAGCAGACATGCGTCCTTTTTTATTGTCTTCATAGCAATATTCGCAGGCCATATTACAGGCCATTGTCGGGGCAATGGTCAAACCAAGCTCGGAAGAGTCATATCGGGCAAGATTATGTTGAAAGCGCAGACCTTCGATTTCATCGATATCGTCCGAATAAACGAAAGAGCCATAGGAGAGCTGATTAATAAGGGTCTGCTCTTCGGGAGTCATTCCGGGGTTGCCGCCGTTTGAAAGTTTTTCGGCGATTTTTTGATACAATGCATAGTTATCCGCCGTCATCAAGCCGACCGCCCCCGAGCGGGCATTATAGGCGATGATATAGCCATTCTCCCAGGTCTGAAAGTGATTATAATTCGATATCTTCAACATAATCTTCCTGTTCTCGTATCAAATATAAGCATGGAGAGGATTGGTCCCTCCCCATGCCTTAAACCATAGTCTCAAATAGTTGGCGGTTAGGCCTAATTAATCAGCGATCAGGATTCACCTGATAGCCAAAATTCACCAAGCGCATTCTTATCCGCCTTAATTCGTTTTGGTGCGTTGGATATTATTCATCGACAACTATCACACCATAGCACGGCTTAATGCCACAATATGTCTTGCATCCCAACGTGGTGCAAATGCTTTTGGAGACAGCGGGATCAACTAAATAGATCATTCTTTTCACCTCCTTCGATCATCCTACGGTTAAATAGTATGGCCGCGGGCAATCGGATGGAGATTGGGGCAGACGAATTATTTCGTCAAATTCCCGATATTAGCCGACTATTCGCGACCGTTGTATCCATAAATCATTATTAAGTTCGTTCTAACAACTTGAGCGATGCGGATACTTTGGCAGTCCACAAATCTGCTCCAACCCGAAATTTCTTGAGAAATTCGGGTTGGGCAGATAAAAATCTCCTGACTCCGTGTTTATCAAGAAGCTACAGGAATCAAACCGGCACTCCGTAAAGCGGAATAAACCTCGGACTGCAGATCTTCTTCTCCGTGCAGATCTCCTTGATGGCCGGGGTCGGGTCGATTAAATAAATCATGCTGATACCTCCATTAAAGGGTTAAGGGACTACATCACCATCGCTGACAAAATCTGTATTTGTCAGGCGACGGTCGCCTCTATTCCAGTATTAAAGACTTCATAATAAATTAGAAGACTAATTAAATTTGGCGCTATTACAAACTCCCATTCAAAATAATTCTCTAACTGATATTCTGGTAAAAAGATAGAACCAAATTGACAAGAACTCTCCCGTGCCAACCGTATATTTCAACTCATAATAAAATAGCCCATCGGCCATCTATTGTCAAGCTAATTATGGGGGGCAAGGATATGGGGTAATATCTTTAATAGCATGTAAAAAGAACAAGCGGGGGGTTGGTTTTCGAAAGGCCAATGCGGAATCGGCGGCCAATTCGATTCCTAAATTAGCGGGAAAAATCTATTGACATTCATGCCTTTCGGAATAATTTCAATAAATTAAGCGGCTCAGAGGTCGCATTGAGGTAAAACGGCGTGTCTAATTTTCTTAACCATAATGTTCTGGTCTTAAATCAGAATTACGAGCCGCTCTCGGTATGTTCGGCCAGGCGAGCCATCGTCCTTCTTTTTCTCGGAAAAGCCGAATTGATTGAGACTTACGATGGCGCAAAAATCCGCTCGGTATTACAATCTTTTCCCCTGCCGTCGGTGGTCAGGTTGGACCGCTTTATCAAGGCTCCTCGGAAGAGAATTCTTTTGACACGAAAAAATGTTCTTATACGCGACAGTCATACCTGCTGTTATTGCGGTTCGAATAAGGGATCAATGACGGTTGATCATATTATCCCAAAGAATATCGGCGGCGGCGATAGCTGGGAGAATCTGGCCTGCGCCTGCGACAAATGCAATAATAAAAAGGGTGGCAGGACTTTGGTGCAAGCAGGTATGAAACTCCTTCGTAAACCAACCCGTCCCAATCATATTACTTACATTCAGCGATTTGTCGGCGTAACCGATAGCAGGTGGAAACCATATTTATTCATGGAGTGAATTTGATTAAAGAGACTATTCTTTCCGGCATGCAACCCTCCGGTGAACTACATATCGGCAACCTCGAGGGTGCATTAAAAAACTGGGTGGCGTTGCAGAATGATTACAATATGTATTGTTGCATTGTTGACTGGCATGCGCTCACCGGTGATTATGAACATACCGAAATATTGAAAGAACGGATATTCCAGCTGGCGGTAGATTATCTTTCCGCCGGTCTTGACCCTGAAAAATGCGCCATCTTCATTCAGTCCGATGTCAAGGAACATGCCGAACTGCATCTTCTTTTTTCGATGTTAATTACTGTCCCTACTCTGATCCGTCTGCCTACCTATATGGAAAAAAAGAAAGAAAAGGGGCTGGATAGCTATGGTTTCCTTGGATATCCGGTGCTTCAGGCC
>JAGVEJ010000197.1 GCA_020058225.1 Candidatus Zixiibacteriota bacterium
GGACTATAAGTGATTTGGCGAAATTGGACGATTCACCCGAGGGAACTTTAAAGGCTCGCCTCTGGCGGGCAAGGCAAAAAATGCGGAAGGCGCTCATCTCCGTCAATAACCGGAGCCTTGATGGCCCGCCGATTCCGTCGAATGAGAAGAATAAAACAAGGGAGGATGGATATGAATTGCCGGAAAGCTCGGCGACTGCTGAATAGCCATGATGCCATCATCGATATGGAATTGATCAATCATATAAAGAGCTGTCCATCCTGCGCCCGTCTTGCATCTGCCGAAAGAATGCTCGAATCTGCCCTGCATTCAGAGAAAAATGCCCAACCTGATCCCGAAACACCTATGCAAATTATTCGGGCAAAGGTTGAGACTTTATCCAGACAAAGAACTATCGAGGAGAAAACAATCATGTCACGTTTTAGAAGTGAATTCAGCCGCCGCCCGCGTCTTATTGCCGGATTTGGTTTGGCATTGGTAGCCTTTCTTTTTGTTACACTGGTACCGTTTCCATATACAAAGACTGTGGGCTACAAAGTAGCCTTCGAAAATGTAGGTGCCATCAATAATAAAGCGGTTAATCAACTTGTCGCCACATTGAATGCAATGGGATATGCCGATATTGGCATTGTTGTCACTGATGCCGGCTTTAATCTCTTAAGACTGCCGACTCGCGAGGCCGCCCGCGAGGTCGCCATCGCTTTCCAAAAAGTGACTGGTACCGATGCCGAACCGGATATAAGCCGTATGACCGAGAAGGTTTCCGGCAGTCTTTATGCCCAGGTTGTTGAGAAACAGAGGACAATAGAGATTGAGTCCGAGGGGAAATCAGACGCCGAAATCGAATCTGAAATCGTGCAGAAATTGACAGAAGCCGGATATCAGTCTAATGTTTCAGTGACTACCGATGCCAACGGCCAGCGCGAAATAAAAATTATGATGGACAAACAGGACAGCAATGCGGTCGAGCAGGAAAATATTATCCTCAAATGCGGCGACACCGACAAAGTGGGAATAGGTTTACCGATGAAAGTTGATGTCGATACGGAAGGGAAGACCGACAATGAAATCTGCGCCGAAGTGAAAGCCAAATTGGCCGAGCAGGGGATAACCGACGCCCAAGTGACTGTATCAACCGACCCAGACGGCAAAAGGAAAATAGAAGTCAAGGTTGAAAAAGAAGAACAACGCTGATATAGTATTGGAATAGTGCAAATTAGCATTATTCGACATTGTTGATAAACTGAATTACTGTAGCCGACTAATCAGAATGGGTCGGCTACAGTATTTTATGCATAAGATACCGGGCTCAATGGTAATATCAAGCTTGTTGAATTACCAAATCATGGATATATTTACTAATCCTCTAAAACCGCATGTAGAAAGTCGCATTTTTTATATTGACACGGAATATGCCTGCCCATTTATTTATATGGGAACAGTGGAGAGTACTATACAATGCCCTGCTATGTAAGCTCTGTCATTATAAATTTCATTGAATAGTCAACCATAATTTATGATCAAGGTTTTCCACTATTGTAATATTTTTATATTGATATATATTATTGAATATATGAAAAATATGGAAATTAAAGCTCCGGCCAAAATAAATCTCTTTCTAAAAATCTTGGGCAAAAGGGACGATGGCTACCATGATATATTTTCTTGGTTTCAGGCCGTTTCTCTTTTTGATTATATTTCATTTGAGCCCAAACAAGAATCAAATTTTGAACTTTCCATTGAAAGTTCAACTCCTTTGCCCATAGATGGGAATAATTTAATAATAAAGGCGGCTGAATTATTGTTTGGGAAATATAATATTCGTGGGGGGCTCAAAATTCATTTGAAAAAAAATATCCCAATTGCCGCAGGTTTGGGAGGGGGGTCGTCGGATGCCGCCGCAACTATTTTTGCCATTAATAAATTATTTGAATTGGGATTAGGCGTCAAGGATATGAGAATTTTGGGGCTAAAAATAGGCTCCGACCTGCCATTTTTCTTTTCTTCCGGTCAGGCCGAAATTACCGGTAGGGGAGAAACTATAAAGGAAATCCTTCTGCCATTTGATTATCATATTGTTCTAATATCCCCTCCCATAATGATTTCCACGGCCGAAAGTTACACCAACCTCAAATTGGACTTGACAATCTCGTTACCCAATATTAAGTTTAGTTACCCCAGGAATTTTTCGGAATTGGCTGGTGAGATTGTGAATATTGGTAATGACTTTGAAATATTGCATCTGAAATCCTATCCTGAGTTGGGAAGGATAAAAGATGCCTTGGTTAAGGCTAGGGCCATATTAACTTGCCTTAGTGGTTCCGGGCCAACAATTTTTGGTTTATGGGAAAATATGCCTGAGAGGGAGGATTTGAAACAAATCACCCGGGGGGATTGGCAGGTATTTAACGTTTGGCCAATAACCCTACCCGCTTGGGACTAACCGGGCTTTTAACCTTTGGCGGGAGAAAAAAAGTGGAGATCACCGAAGTCAGAATTATCCTGCGGGATGAAGACAAGTTGAAGGGATTTGCCAATGTCACCTTCGACAATGCTTTCGTCATACGAGGCATGAAAATAATTGCCGGAAATAAAGGCTACTTTGTTTCCATGCCCAGTCGAAAGCGACCCGATGGGACACATCAGGATGTGGCTCATCCAGTCAACAACGAAACCAGAAGATTAATTGAGGAGAAAGTTCTGGCCGCCTACGAGGCTGAGCTGAAAGTAAAAAGCCAGGTATAGCAGAAAATACTCTGGGGTGTCGTCAAGTGGTAAGACACAAGCCTTTGGAGCTTGCATTCCCAGGTTCGAATCCTGGCACCCCAGTAAATTTTCAGATTGAATATGAATTTAATAATGTGGGTATTTATGCCCGCCTATAAATAAAATGAGTGGATTAAGAAGCTAACTATGTTGGACTTAAAACTTATTGCAGGGAATTCAAATCGCCCGCTGGCCCAGAAAATCGCCAAATATATTGGTGTCGAACTGGCCGCTTGCGAAATAAGAAGATTTTCTGATGGAGAAATCTTTGTCCAAATTAACGAAAACATTCGCGGGACAGATGTATTTATCATCCAATCGACCAATACCCCATCAGACAATATTATGGAACTGCTTATTCTAATTGAAGCCGCACGAAGAGCCTCGGCCTCACGCATTACCGCCGTGATTCCCTATTATGGTTATGGTCGCCAAGATCGCAAGGATAAGCCGAGAGTTGCCATTACTGCAAAACTGGTTGCTAATTTAATTACCACTGCCGGCGCCGACAGAATTATCACCATGGACCTTCATGCCGCTCAAATTCAGGGATTTTTTGACCTTCCCCATGACCATTTATATTCCTCAAGAATTTTTAATGATTATGTTACCAATTTGGGAATTCCCAATCCGGTTGTGGTTTCGCCTGATATTGGTTCTATAAAAGTGGCCCGTGCCTTTGCGAAATCTTTTGTGGCCAGTCTAGCTATTATTGATAAAAGAAGACCCGCTCCCAACCGGTCGGAAGTTGTTAATATTATTGGCGAGATTGAAAACCGAAATATCATTATCAGGGATGATATGATTGATACCGGCGGAACCATTTGTCAGGCCGCGGAGGCTTTGGTCACAGCTGGCGCCCGTGATATCTATGTGGTATGTACCCATCCAGTTCTTTCCGGGGACTCCATCAAGAAGATTAATGATTGCGTAATAAAGAGGATGATTGTTTCCGATTCAATTAATGTGGAGAATAAGGGGTTGACGGATAAGTTTCTTGTCTTATCCTGCGCCAATTTATTCGGCGAGGCGATAATGAGGATTTCCGGCGAAAAATCGGTATCATCATTATTCGGTGATTGACGGGGATTATTTCTTGAAAATAATGTTTTGGAGGTTTATAAAATAAGATGAAAGAAATCGTATTGACTGCAGAAGCAAGAGAAGGTGTTGGAAAAGGTGTTGCCCGCAAGCTCAGACAGATCGGAATGATTCCCGGTGTTCTGTATGGTCCTGAAACCAAACCGCTTCCGCTTGCTCTTAAGAAAAGTGACCTGTCCGGATTAATTCGCCACGAGGGTCGAACAAATATGCTGATTGATCTGAATGTCGGCGCAGATAAAAACGCCCGCAAGGTTATTATCAGATCACTCCATCGTGATCCCGTCACTGGTGAATATGAGCATGTTGATCTTTATCAGGTTTCGATGAAAAAGAAGCTCCACATGTCAATCCATGTTCACCTGACCGGAATTGCCGCCGGCGTGAAAAATTCGGGCGGTATCCTGGAGCATGTAACCCGCGAAATAGGAATTGCCTGTTTGCCTTTGGATATTCCGGAGAGGATTGAGATTGACGTAACCAATCTTGAAATCGGCGACTCGGTTCATGTTCGCAATATCAAGCTTGAAAAAGTTGATATATTGACCGATATTGATCAAACCATTGCCACTGTCGTACCGCCTACGGTAATTAAGACCGAAGCGGCGCCTACGACGGCTGAAGCGGCAACAGCTGAAGCGGCTCCGGCTGAAGGAGAGGCAAAACCGGCGGCTGGCGAAACAGCCAAGAAGCCCGGTGATGTGGCCAAGAAACCCGAAGAAGCGGCAAAGGGCGTGGCCAAACCCGGTGCTAAACCCGGTGCGACCAAGCCCGGTAAAGAGGAGAAAAAGTAAACTCTTTCTAAATTATCTAATAAAAATAACCGCTCGCCATGGGCGGTTTTTTTATGATACTCCGAAATTCTTCTGCCATTCATTCTTTGAAAGCTGTCTTGGAATTATATATTAGTGTGGTGTCCCTATCGCCTCTTTACAGCGTTAACCGGAATGCGCCGGCAGGAACCCATTCCTGCCGGAATTCATTGCGTCGGGAAAGGGTTCCCGACGCCGCGATGAGAGCCATACCTCCATGTCAATCTATTTCTGGGACATAACATTAGTTCAACAACCTACTTTATTTTCTTCGCCGTGAATATCCCATTGGGCTGTTTGAATAGTACTGTGCTGACTTTGCCATTTTTATCAAGTTCGAATTCCACGCTGAATCCGCTCAATCCCTTTATGTTAAATTCCGTTCCCTTATATGGTTCAAGCTCATAAAGAGGCTGGCCGGGAAGAGAAAGAGTTAGTATGCTCTCACCCTTTATGGCAAACTTGGCTATCTCGCCGCCGATCTCATAATCGCCGGCCAGTTTGGCCAGAAATTTTGTATCTCTCATTTCGCCCGATGGTTTTTTCATGAAGACTATTTCACTTACCAATGGCTCAAGCGGCGAAGATATTTTATCAATATCACCTTTGGCGTTCGCAGAAAATGTGAAGAGAATCTTCTGGTCTTCAAAATCCTTAATATCGGCACGGAAAACATCATAATGCCAATGTATCAGCTTGCCGGTAAAATCATTATACTTGACTATCAGCTCTTTTCCGTCAGATTCAATTATCGAATTGCCGTATCCCAGATTTTCATATTCTCCGGAATAGTCGGCAAGCTTATGCGATGGCTTTGTCCCCAAAATCCTATCAGGCTCTTTGCCGGTTTCTTTAAGCTTGGCTGATTCCGCCCTTTCTTCTTCAAGCTTCATCCGGGTGCTCCAGTCAACAGGTGTTAGATCAAGAAGCAAATCAGCGGCGCGTGAAGATACAATCCCGGGTACAGGCGATCCGTCCATGTTGGTCAGTACAACAATGCCCATATTATCGTTGGGATATAATGAAACCAGAGCTGAAAAACCATCGATATTACCCCCATGATGCACCCTATTATGCCCTCGGTACATTTCGATAAACCAGCCCAAACCGTAGGCCAAATGTGACGATTCAGGATATCTCAGCGGTCTTGAAATCGCCATATATGGAGTATGCATTTGGCTTAATCCCGCCGCCGAGATCAATTGGGAATCATACGCCTTGCCATTATTAAGATGCAATAACATCCATTGGCACATATCTTCCAGATTGGAATTTATCGAACCAGCAGGCCCCATGACGGTAATGTTTCTAAAGGGAATTTCTTTAACAACCGAATCGAGTTCTTTATATGGCAATGCAAAATTCACTGATTTCATTGATTCCAAAACAGAAAAATTGCTTGAGTTCATTCCCAATGGTTCAAAAATTCTTGCCTTCACATTATCTTCCCATGTTTTCCCCGTAATATATTCAACCAAATATCCGGCTATGAGAAACATCAGATTTTGATACTGAAATTCCGTGCGGAAATCTTTATTCGGTTCCAAAAATTGTAATCTTTTCACCAAATCTTTACGCGAAATATTTTGATTGTTGTACCATACAAGATCATGACGTGGGAGACCGGAACGGTGCGTCACCAAATCGCGAGGGGTCATGCGTTCAGATGCAAAATCATCCTTCATCTTAAAATCGTGGATATATTCTCTAACCGGTTTATCCCATTCCAATTTGCCATCATCGACAAGCATTCCCATCGCCATGGTAGTGAAAGCTTTGGTTGATGAACCGATTGCAAAGATGGTTTTTGACGTGACCGGAATGGTATCCTTAACGCTCCTAAGCCCAAACCCTTCAGAAAAAATGATGTCTTTATCTTTCACAATTGCTATAGCCAAACCGGGGATTTTCCAGATTTTCAGAGTGGAATCTATATAGAGCCGGAGCGAAATTAATTTTTCATCAAGAGATTTTGTTTCCTGTTCAATCTGGCCTAATTCTTTAAGGGCAAGCGCTAACGGGTATGTCGCTCCCGCCTGCGAAAAATCACCGGATATCGATTTGGTATTGTCCGATATGGCGCCATTAAAAGAAGGGCTTCCTGGAATATTGAGAATTTCAAAATATATTTGACTATTCTCCGTCTTGATATTACTCAATGGCAAATCAACTGCACCCTGCATGGGAATATCAATTAGCCCCTTCCATGTTCCGACTGAATCTTTGGAAAAATCAATAACTATCCCCAGCTCCATTCCGGGGAGCTTGATAGCCCCTTCCCAGCGACCGGTGATATCGGGGCCGGTTTGTGCCCAGAGAGGAAAAGCTGATAAAATAAAAATTATCAGATAAGAAAATATTTTAACGAATTTCATATTTAATCCTCCGATCTTATATATATGACAAAAATAATTTGAACAAAATATAATGGAAATAGCCGGAAAAGCAGGGGCGCACCGGCATGCGCCCCCGCGATTTACTATTTTATCTGTCTATCATCATGTCCCTTTTTTAATTTTGATTCGATAAAATAATAAAGAATAAGCGCCAAACCGCCAAAGATAAAAACAAGGGCAATGTGTAATTTGCCATCATAATCATCAGGCGCAAAGATCCCTATTAGGAAAGCAATCCCAATGGCTAGGGTAACCATTCCCCATTTCAGAGATACATTGCCATTTTCGCCGGTTTTGTTAAAATAGAGGTACTTGATATTTTCATCGATTATCCCTTTCTCAATCAATTTCTTGCGGGTATTATAATCGAGAGATAATTTCACAATATAGGGGATAGTGAAAAAGAACACTATCAATGGCAGAAATTCAAAAAACTTATCCATGGCACTCTCCTTTAATTTATTGTTTTCATATATTGGACAGGATGAATATCAAAATGTTGCAACTTTTATCATGAATATACGGTCGTATAATTGTGGAACTTGAAAAGACTGATGACGACCGGATTCTTGTGGATAAAATCATGTCCGGAGAAAATCGGGCTTTTGAAGCTTTTATTTTCAAGTACAAGAAACTGGTTGGGCATATTGTATTTCGGCTGATTAAGGATAAAGAAGATAGAGAGGATATTTGCCAGGATATATTTGTGAAAGTTTATCGCAATCTGGGAAGTTTCCAGTTTTCATCAAAATTATCCACCTGGGTTGCAACGATAGCTTATAATACCTGTGTGAATTTTTTGGAAAAAAAACGGGAACCATTGTCGGCAGATTTTATGACTGATGAGAAAATAAATGAAACTGCCGATGATAGTCATGAACCGCCGGATCGATTGATCGAAAGCAAGGAGATATCCGCATTTGTACGTAAAGAGATTGATAAACTTCCCCCAGTCTATAAAGCGGCGATTACATTATATCATTTGAATGAAATGAGTTATGAGGAAATTGCCGGCGCTATGAGGCTTCCCGAGGGAACAGTAAAAAGCCATTTATTCAGAGCCAGAAAAATATTAAAAGATAAACTGATGATACTATATCGTCAGGAGGATTTATGCCGATAGGGCATTTGAACGATGAGGATATTCAAATTTTCCTTGATGGTAAATCACCCGAAAAACATAAGGAAATAGAAGGTCATCTCCGTAATTGCCAAATCTGTCGTACTGCAGTGCAGAAATATCGTCTGATTTATACGGTATTGGAAGATGATTTCGAAGTTGAGTTATCTCCCGATTTTAGTAGGGCGGTTATGTCGAGGCTTCAATCAGAAGAAAGAAACCGTTTATTTATGCATATTAGCTTTAATATTGCTCTTTCTCTTGGAGCATTTATAATATTCATGCTCACAGTCTATATTACCAATTTCACAACTGTTATGGGTGAAATTGCCCGATCAATTATCTTCTATTTCTCGGATTCGACAATCACAGTCTCTGTCAAACAAGCGATATCCAATCTTAATGGGGACTTAATTCTATTATTTAATGCCGGAATTGCCTTACTGGTTATCGCACTATTAGACCATTGGTTTACAAAGAGACGCCGGAGAATGATTTAGCTTTTTCCGCACGCCGGCGGAAGAAAAAACTATTGCCTGAAATAGCATTATATCGCTAACTTACTTTGATGTTAAGTTTTCGATTGGCGGGAATGAAAAGATATATCATTCCGGTAATCATATTTCTCTGTTTTGCCGGAATCTATGTTGGAATATCAATCCATAAAGACAACAATTTTCTTTTTCTGCCGGTTTGGGATGTAGCCCATTATGTTAGTATTTCAGAGTCGGGATATCAGGTGTATCCCTGTACTCCGGGCATGGAATATCCTGCCGGGAAAATATGCGGCAATGCCGGATGGTACCCCTTTTGGCCGATTGTTGCGAAAATAATTCGACCACTCTTAGGCGGCTCATCGCAGACGACATTTATAGGGCTGGCCTTTTTATTCACATTGCTTGGATTTATTATTCTCTTCCTGTTTATGGAAAAGCATTACGGGTACAAAGAAGCAATATTTACTTTGCTGGCTATCGCCTTTGGACCGGCGTCGTTTTACCTTTTAACAGGCTTTCCCTATGCGCTGTTTATTTTCCTTTTTGCATCATATTTGTTTTTATTTTATAAGCCGCCTGAGATTAAGAGAGATATTCTTCTTTTTATTTTGGGACTAGCCATATCTTTGACTTATCCCAGCGGAATACTCTTTGTTATAATCCCCGCGTTGGTCAGTTTATTTTCGCATGGCCCGGGGAACATTCCAAACAACGTCTATTCATGGAAAAGAAGATTAATCCATTCCTTTCCCTTTATATTAGGATTGTTGATTATCTGGGGTTATTTTTATTTTAAGTTTGATGATTTTTTTCTTCAAATCCATTTTCAGGAGAAATACCATCGTACATGGGCCATACCGCTCTATATTATATTTAAGAGCCTTACAGAATTTCCCATTTATAGCCCCGAAAATCTTGCCATTATTTGGTATGGGTTGACATTTCTATTATTTATTCCCTATCGAATTCGACCCGAATTATGGATATTGGCGATTGTTCTCTATCTGTTTTCACCCACCACCGGAACAACCATGTCCATTTATCGCCATTACTTGATTTTGTTTCCATCTTATATGATTATTGGAACGTCCAGTCGTCCTATCTGGATAAAAATTGCATTCATTGCCCTTGGCTTTTTAATGGCATTATTTGTGTTTTTCCCGCTTTTTATATCCAACAGGCTAATTTAGCGCTGTTATTGATGCCCATTCTTGAAATATCAGCAGACAATCATTGAATTTCTGTCGTCCTTTTGTATATTTTCTGTTTATATTTGAATAAATATGAGGGAAAGTAAATGAATAAAATAATAATGATAATAGCGACATTAATCCTGATTTTTGGCACATCCGCCAATTCCCAGAAAAACAAAAAAATAGTCCACTTTGCCTACTTTGAGGGTGGGGCATATTTCATGCATAAAGTGTTTATGGGAGAACTCCGTGATGATTTGGAACGGATGGCCGGAGACAGTATTGAAATATTATATCTTCCCAATGCCTATTTATCCGCCGGTTGGGATAAGGAAATCTGCAAAGCCATGTCCCATGATATTGTTAGAAATAAAGAAATAGACATAGTCATGGCGGCCGGGCCATGGGTAATTGAGGCCTTAATCGAGGCCGGTTTTAACAAGCCTATAATTGGGGTCTATCAGTTTGACCCATATTTAATGGGATTGATCGACAGTATCGGCAAGCCGGTTCAAAAAAATTTGACTGTCAATTATCGCCCCAATAAAATGAAAAGTGATATGGCCGCTCTGCAAAGGCTTTTCCCAGCCAAAAGTGTCGGATTGCTCTATTTCCCATCTAACAATGAATTTGATAACCTCCGCAATAAATTATATGAGGAATCCGGTCAATACGGCGCTGTAATTCATGCCGGTAAAGAATTCAGTCCAAAAGGAGCTTATGCTTATTTCAGTTCTTTTGCCTCGATAAAGGGCAAGATTCAGGCATTATATCTTCCGCCATTATGGGGCTTGGAAATTGATCAGATGAAAAATTTTATCTGGGAGGCCACGAATGCCAAAATCCCAACTTTTTCATCAGAAGGATTTCTGCTGGTTGAGAAAGGCGCTACCGCCTCCAATAGCTTCCGACCATATAGAACCTTGGCACGCTTTACGGCTCATAAGATAATCCAAATCATAATGGGTGCGGAGCCGGCGTCATTGCCGACAATTTACGAAGAAGAGCCTGAATTATGTCTTAATCTGGAATCGGTCGCTCAATTGGGTAGAGAATTTTCACGGGAAGATATAAATGATGCACGGATTATTCCTCAATTGCATGGAGATTCCATCCCTGCATACACGATATCTTCTGCGATTGAACAGGCCAAAAGAGAAAATTCCGGTTATCTTGGAAAAGCGCAACTATATCAGAAAGCTCTGGCATTAGTCGGCAATGCCAATAATGCCTATTATCCCGAAATCACTGCCGGCTTTTCGGCTACCCATACCAATAGTGGAGAAATGGCCTCGCAATATGAAAATGATTTCGACAGGATGTGGGAAGCCGGAATTTCTCTTCAGCAAAGAATATTCTCATTCCCCGCAATCAAGGCCATTAAAGCGGCGGGAAAAAACCTTGAGATCAATATGTATGATCTTAAAAAATCTGAATCCGACATGGAACTGGCCGTAACGTTGGCGTATTTGTCAGTTCTTGAGAACGAAGAGAGACTAAATACTTCTAATGAAATCATGGATAGGCTGAGACTAATACGTGACGATGCCGTTGCCCTCCACAAAATATATTCCGCAAGTATTGACGATATAGCCATTGCTGAAGCGAGATTTGTTGAGTGCAAAATTGAAATGCAAAAAATTCAAAGCGAACTTAAAACCTCCAAATTTATATTTAATACATTAATTAACCGTCCTGCTAATGATAAGTTTATGCTTGATGCCAACGAATTTTCTCTGAAGAACATGGCCGCATTGGTAAGAGAGCTTAATGATTTGGTCTCCTCTGCCGGCAAAGAAAAGAAACTTGATAATTTCCTCGTTGAGTTGGGAATTAAGAATTCAATCCCGATGGTACAGTCGGAATTGGCCGTTGGTTTAAAGCGCGATCTTCTATCCGCTCAGCAATGGCATTTTCTCCCCGAACTTGGCTTTAAGGCAAAATATTCCTATGGTAGTGAATTCGGTTCGGCTATTGGCGAAAGAAAAGATTACTGGATATTGGGGGGAGAGCTTAAAATTCCACTCTTCGGGTCAAAGAGCGGCGTTGGCAAAAAATCACTTAACGCCGAAATCGAGCAGATATTGTTTCAGAAAGATAGTCTTCGATTTGCCTTGATGCAAAACATTTTGCAACTAAAAGAGAAACTCATTTTGCAGTCAACCACCATCCGCATGATACATTTTGCAAAAAATCATCAGATTTCCATTTTGGATTCAATGCAACAAAGATATTATGATGGCGCCCGCTCCATATATGAATTACTTGAAACTTCGGCGAAAAGCGGCAATATGACTATATCTTCTGTGGAAGAAAAATATAATTTCTTTGCGGTTTATACAGAGCTTCTTCATGCGCTTGGATATCACTACTTATTATCCGGTTCCCGGGAGGAAGTGATATTTTTCCAGCAAATGGGGGAGGGGATCAAATAATTTGAATATGATA